>NZ_JBFSVE010000047.1:0-8540 GCF_041467715.1 Vibrio sp. 10N.247.311.14 | reverse complement strand
TCACGCTGCCTGTATCGCTGTCGCCAGTTTCTAGCGTGATTTCTGAGTCGTCTTCAACCGGCGTAACCCCAACATCAACCGTGATTGTATCTGTACCGCCCTGACCGTCATCAACCACTACAGTAAAGCTATCGCTGCCGTTATAGTTCTCGTCTGGGGTGTATGTCCAATTACCATTTTCGTCAACGACTACCGAGCCATTCGATGGCTCTGTGCCTTTGCTAAACGTTAATTGGTCGTTATCCGCGTCTGTTGCAGTGAGTGAGCCACTTACTGGAGCATCTTCATCCGTGGTGACTGAGACATCTTCACCGACAGGTAAGTCATTGACTGGAGTAACGCCGACATTGACGGTTATGGTGTCCGTGCCACCTTGGCCATCGGAGACAACAACCGTAAAGCTATCATCACCGTTGTAGTTTTCATTAGGTGTGTAGGTCCAGTCACCGTTTTCATCGACAACAACAGTTCCGTTTGAGGGATCAGTGGCTTTGGTGAAAGACAGAGAGTCACCGTCTTCGTCTGAAGCTGAAAGGGTTCCGTTTACTGGAGTATCTTCATCGGTTGTAAATGAGAGAGTTTCGCCGACAGGAGAGTTATTATTATCAACAAAGGTAGGTTCGTTGTTAAAAGATCGAAAAGCATCGAGAAGGCTCAGGCTTTGAGTACGAGACATGCCTAGCGCTTCAAACCCCGTAGTGATGAACTCAGTACCAGGGATTGTTTCTTCGCCATCACGCTCAATAGTTCCGCTAGTCCCTAAACTCGAGCCATTTTGACCGGCAGCTGTCGCAAACTCTTCACCGAGTTCAGCGGGGTCTTGGCCTTCTTCTAATGCAGCAAAAATATCAGCGATATCTTGGTCAAGTTCGACCTCCCCAGCTTCGGGTGAAAAACGCTTCGCTGATACTTCCGGAGTATTAGGGGCATTTAGGGATTCAAGAATGACATCCCCCGATTGCAATGGCTGGCCGTCTTCTAGGACTTTAATTGTACCATCTACCGAAATAACAATGCGCTGGCCAAGTGCTAATGCACCGCTCACATTCAATACTGTCATGTCCATATAAACCCCTAAAACCCATTTTCAATCAAAACGTCAAAATAGTGACATTGTATTTATAATATTAGACAAAATATAACACCTAACACCATATAATTCATAGTTATGAATGCATATTTTAACAAGGTCATATACACCATGATGACAACGGTCACACACATCAATATCGAAAGCGCTCTCAAATTCCACATAAGTTATTGTGCTAAAGAAAAATAATTGACATATTAATAGGGTTCAAAGTGCATCAAAACATCACAATACGCACAGCGATCGGTTAACAACTTTACAACTATTTACGAGCGCCAATTGTAGCGATCGTGAATTTTTTGGCGGTTCATCTGAATTTTGTATATTATCGTGCAAAATTAAGACTCAGGTGTGATTCATTTTGGAGAGATGCAAATTGAACAGGATTCAAACGACGACCATAGGGCTAGCTTTAGCACTGACCTTTCCAGCTACAGCACAAACCTTAGAGCAAGCTGTCGCTTCTACGTTGGAAAGCAACCCTGAAATCAAAAGTGCTTATAACGAATATATCAGTAAGCGTTATCTTAACGACGCTTCTGGTGGTGCTTATCGACCAAGTATAGACTTAGATGGTGGGATTGGTTATGAACATACTGATCTTGTAACCAATCAAGACACCACCGACCTGACTAGAAAAGAAGCAACGATCACCTTGACCCAGTTAATATGGGATGGTGCTAATACATCCAACGATATCGACCGTACTGCCGCTGATGCAGAGTCTGTGCGCTATCAACTACTATCTAACGCGCAAGATATCGCTTTAGAAGTCACAAAGGTTTATCTTGATGCAGTGAAAGCCTACGAAGTGCTTTCTCTGTCTGAAAACAACCTAGCGACGCACAAAGAGATATATAACGACATTCGTAAGCGCGTGGAATCAGGTATTGGTTCAACCGCAGATATGTCACAAGTTGAAGCTCGTATTGCGAAAGCGCACGGGAATTTGCTAGCTGCTCAAAACAACCTTTTTGATACACACACACAGTTTAAAAGACTTGTTGGTCAATCTCCGTTAGGGTTAACTTTCCCTCGCGCAGATGCGGGCGCGATTCCTTATACGGTTGATGGTGCGTTGGCAAAAGCGTTTAACCAGCATCCAGTCATCAAGATTGCGCAAGCCGATGTTGACTCAGCCAAATTCCAATACAAACAATCCAAAAGCACCAACTACCCGACTGTTTCTTTTGAAGCTGCCCAAACTTGGCGTGATGATGCCGGTGGCACTCCTGGAAGCAGTGACGAGTTTTCTGCGATGGTTCGTTTAAGATACAACCTTTACAATGGTGGTTCGGATCAAGATCGTGCAGAGAGTGCAGCTTACCAACTCAACAAAGCCAAAGACCTTCGCGAAAGCACTTATCGCAATGTTGAGGAGAGTCTGCGTCTTTCATGGAGCGCACTTGATTTAACGGTTCAGCAAAAAGAGTTTCTATCTGACCACGTAGACTCGGCATCAGACACGGTTATCTCATATGAGAAACAATACCGCATCGGTAAACGTACTCTTCTCGACTTGCTTAACACCGAGAATGAATTATTCGAAGCTCGTAAAGGCTATTTAGATGCTAAGTATGACGAGCAATACGCAAAATATCGCGTAATGAACGCAACTGGTAACCTACTCATCGGTTTACGAGTTGAGATCCCAGAAGAATGGAATGAAAAGGTGGAATATTAATGAAGCTTACCAACACAGTATTATCGCTTTGCTTCATGGTTGTATCTGCCAATGCTTTAGCTGAAAACAGCGAGGACGAATTCGAATATCGATCTCTTCCGCCTGTTACTCAAATTTACGATCTTCAAGATGATGATAATGACGGTGTAATCAACGCGAGAGATTTATGTCCCGATACGCAAATTGGTGCTGAGATCGATAACGACGGTTGTGGATCATATTTCGAGTCATCGGAAAAGAAAGAGCTGCATATACTCTTCGCTAATAATTCCACGGAAATAAACCCTGTCTTTCTAGGGCAGATACGCCAAATGGCTGCGTTTTTGAAGCGCTACGAGAGCACAAGCATTGAATTGCAAGGTTATGCCAGTAAAGTAGGTAATGCGGCACACAACCTAAAGCTTTCGAAAGAACGTGCATCGCATGTAAGGCGTGCGCTTATCAGCAACGGTATTCAGCCATCTAGAGTCAACATCGTCGGTCATGGCGATTCTGAATTCAGCAGCGATGACACTCAAATCAATCACGCACTGCATCGAAAAGTTGTTGCTTCCGTTGTTGGGTTTAAGGGTAATATCAAAGAAGAATGGCACATCTTCACCAAAATCAAAAAGTAGGTGTTACTCTGCTTTTTCCATACTGAAACGTTATCTTAAGTTAACGTTTCAGTATGGTGATAATTCCTTGAATAGCATATACCTAAGCCGTCTATAATGTTAATCTTGCCACGTTATCAACATAGAGAATTAATCCATGAGCAAACTAACAGCTGATACTCAAGCAAATCTAGAACTTTTCGTTTCTGAAACACAAGAAACTAAACTGGTATGGGGCCTTCGCAACGAAGAAGGTTGGCTAGCATGTGACTCAAGTGAATTCGAAAACAGCGAAGTGATGCCATTCTGGTCTTCAAAAGAAGATGCTCAAACTCACAACGTTGAAGAGTGGGCTGACTTCGAAGTATTAGAAATTCCACTAGATATCTTTGTAGAAGATTGGTTACTGACTCTTGCTGAAGACGGCGTTCTTGTTGGTACTAACTGGAATGCAACATTAGAAGGCAAAGAGCTTGAGCCTTCTGACCTAGCGAAATTATACATCTAATTTCCGATATCGGTCGCGCGAATCGTGCGACCGATATACCTCTGATTAGTATCAACAAATTAGAGACCTACCTCGCATAACCTCGTAGCTGTACCTTTCAAAATTTGAAGCAACATCAAACTAATAATAGAATATCGTTCTTTATCTGATTGATCGTCTCTTGTGAATCACTTCGTTTTTGTTACCTTTCTACTACTCATTAGCTTTTGTTCTTATAGCCAAGTATCAACGTCAGATCGTGACCACTATTCACCAGTCTATACCTCCAATTTAAGCTCTACTCCAAATGCTGATTGGAACGCACTTTATCTCTCTACTTTAAACCACTCTCCTGAGCGCGCATTAAACATGCTGCAAACACGCTACATCGGGTCAACGGATTACGGAGATAAGCTTTACCTTGCGTCTCTTCTGTATCAATACATGAGCCACCGAGATCAGCCGTTCTACGGAATCGCTTCAAACGACAATGACTACCAAGCGATAGAAACAGCGTTTATTTCTGCTCTGAGGAAAGACGGCAAAGGCCAATATGAACAAGCACAACAAGGCTTTCTAACACTTTTGGCGAAAATGCAATCTCGCAGTGATTTAACTGGTAAAGCCTTACTAAAGTACCAGCTATGCCGATCGCTTAACGAGCAAGCTAAATACCACCAAGCGAACTATTACTGCTCTGCCCTTCAGTCAGATTTACATGACATCGCTGACCCTGTATTACCAAAATTCGGGACTTATCGAGTCATCGCGAACAATCATCATTTCCGCAGTGACTATCAAGCTGCACTAGACACCTACCTATCACTAATAAACGTGTTTCCACAAGGGCATGATATTTCAGGGGTTTACAACGATGTGGGTAACTTGCTCAAAGAATTAAAGCAATATGAAAAATCGGCGGAGTATCTAGAGCAAGCTCTCATTCTCAGAGTAAACGCTTCAGATTTAATGAAAGCACAAGTGCATCACAGCCTTGCGGATCTCTACCTTAACCAAGAGCAAAGTGAACTAGCAATTCATCACTTTCAGACAGCAAGAACACTGTTGAGCTCATCGTCACATAGCTACGGTATCGCACTAACAAATCTTGGCTTAGGAAAAGCGTACACTCAAACGAAAAACTATGATGTGGCGAGAACCTACCTAATCGAGTCTCTTTCAGCTTCGAGCGAACTGAGCAATGATGTTATTCGCATCAATGCTTACTTGGCGATCAGCGATATGTTCGAAGAACAGAAACTGCCAACTGAAGCGCTCAACTATGCTCAACAAGCGCTAGAATTAGCAGAACAGGTCACAAGGCACAAATACATCGCGCAGTCACTTCTTCAGCTTTCTGATATTCATCAATCACTCAGCGATTACCAACAAGCTTTCTATTTCTACCAGCGATACTCGTCAATACAAATGGAAGCTAGAGATATCGACAATCGACTCGCACTCGAAGCGCTCGGCCTGACGCACGCCAAATATGAACAAGAACTAGAAAGCTCTTTCCTGACACATCAGACGAAACTCGACCGCGTTCAAATTGAAAAAATGGAACATCAAAGATGGATGTACAACATCGTTGTTATTCTGTTGCTTTGCGCTGCAAGCTTCACGGTATTGATAAACAAAACGGTTCGCGCAAAAGCAGCAATTGATGGCTTAACGAAAGCATATAGCCGAACTGAGATAATTCGAAGAATCAAAAGAGTGAAACGCTGTAAAGGGACGGACAAACAGCATGTGCTCGTGCTGCTCGATCTAGATAAGTTTAAGAAGATTAATGATGAGCATGGGCACCCTACTGGTGATCGGGCACTGGTCCATATTAGTGATCAAATTAGAAAACACTTAGTGAATGGTGAATTGTTTGGTCGCTTAGGGGGTGAAGAATTTGTCATCATGTTAACCGATACCCCACCAGCAGAGGTACGAGAACGCGTTGAAGAGTTGCACTACGCCATTTCAAGCACTGTCTTTTTATCAGAAAGCAAAAAGTCACTTAATGTGACCGCGAGTTTTGCTTATCTAGCAACCTCAAACGCATTAAGTGACTTTGATGACTTGTATTCAGTGCTCGACCAAGCACTCTATCAAGCCAAAAGCAACGGCCGAAACTGCATTATTGATGCATATAACGAACCGATTGATTTACCTGAAATTATTTATTCTCAGCCTGTTTGCGAACCAACTCAGCCATGATGCTTTCGCGATCACCGAGGTAATCGTTAAGGCCAACTTTACGCAGTTCACATGCCGGACAATCGCCACAGCCATCACCAACAATGCCGTTGTAACAAGTCAGTGTTTTGTTTCTAACAAGTTCAAGTGCTGAGTACTGGTCTGCTAGCGCCCATGTCTCAGCCTTGTTTAACCACATTAGCGGTGTTTTGATATCAAGCTGCTTGTCCATACCTTGTACAAGTGCAGAGTTCATCGCCTTCACAAAGTCATTACGACAATCAGGGTAACCAGAAAAGTCTGTTTCACACACACCTGTAATCACGGTTTCAGCACCGATTTGGTAAGCGTAAATACCCGCTAGAGTCAGAAATAGAATATTACGACCAGGAACGAATGAATTCGGCAGCCCATTCTCTTGCAGCTCATGAGACACAGGAATATCGTCACGAGTCAAAGAGCTGATAGCCAGTTCATTCAACAGAGTCACATCCATCACTTTGTGCGCTTTCACACCAAGCTCTTTCGACAATGACTCAGCAACTTCAATCTCGAGTCTATGGCGCTGACCATAATCAAACGTAATCGCATGAACTTCATCATACTCTTTTAATGCTTGAACAAGACACGTTGTTGAGTCTTGACCACCACTGAATACTACCACTGCTTTTTTCATCTTAAATCCTTACGAGAACCTTCTACTAGCGACTTATCTTGCCCAGTAAAAATACAACCTATGCGATGCTCAAATATTTGTGAGTTTGTATTGATAAGCGCCAATTGCGCTCAATGCAGGTATCAATACAAAGCTGAGTAGCGCGGTCTTTTTGGCTGATTGGTTGCAGAGCGATAACAGTGTCGTTAGGAACTGCTGCTCGCTCCAATAAACCGTCAAGTTGTTCGATGTCTTTGCTTGTACCTACTGGATGCTTAATTTCGTTAGCACGTTGCAAGGCGCTATCTAAGATTTCCAGTTTCGCTTTCATCGCCACTTTCGGTGACACCGTAACCCAAGTGTCCGGTGTGGCTTTAACTTCTGATGTTCCGCTAGTCTCAATCTGACAGCGACAACCGTGCTGCTCAAACGCTTCAGTAAGAGGAACAAGATCATAAATGCATGGCTCACCACCAGTAATCACAATGTGCTTAGCAGTGTAACCTTGCTTGATATATTCATTCACGATTCCTTGAGCATCGATTGCTGACCAAGTAGGTGAATCTTCTGTCTTAACCATAATATCGCCAAGGCTGGTTTCCTCTTCTGGCAACGCTTCCCAGGTCTGCTTGGTATCACACCAAGAACAGCCCACTGGGCAAATTTGCAGACGAACAAAAACAGCGGGAACGCCAGTAAACACGCCCTCACCCTGAATGGTTTCAAACATTTCATTAATCTTGTACAACTTTCCCTCAGCTCAATCATTTGATGAAATTAATCAACCGCAGACCTTAAAGCACTTCCCCCTTTTGGTCAAACAAATGAGTACTGATAAATGAGTTGATCAAAGCCCTAGCCTGAACTTTCAAGTTCCCTTATCCTTTCGCCCATAGATTTCGTTAGCTTTTAATTTTTTAGTAAGGAACAACATGTACAAACTGATTGCTCTTGATATGGATGGCACACTACTCAACAGTGAAAAAGTGATTTCTCAAGAGAACAAAGACGCAATCGCCAAAGCACGAGCTGCAGGTGTGAAAGTGGTTCTCGCTTCTGGTCGCCCTTTAGAAGGCATGCAAAGCAAATTAGATGAGCTTTCGATTGACGGCGAGGATGACTTTGTACTCTTCTATAACGGCTCTATGGTTCAGAACGTATCAACAAAAGAGATCATTCACAGTGAGATCAGCAACGGTAAAGCCGCAAAAGAGATTGCTGCCCTCGCTGAACAGCTTGGTGGTTATGTCCATGCTTTCAGCAAGATCCACGGCTTAATCACACCTGAGAACAATGAGTACACTGGTATTGAAGCGCGTATTAATGGCTTAGATATAACCGAGTTCGACTTTTCTCAACTAGAAGATGACCACGAAATCATCAAAACTATGATTGTCGCTGAACCAAGCAAGCTGACTGAAATCATCGGTAAGTTGCCACAAGAGCTTAAGACTCAGTTTACTATCGTACAAAGTGCACCATTCTTCTTAGAGTTCCTAAACCCGAAATCAAACAAGGGTGTCGGTATTGAAGCGATAGCGAAACACTTAGGCATTAAAGCGGAAGAAGTCATCTGCATGGGTGATGCTGAAAACGATCACCATATGCTTGAATACGCAGGCCTTGGCATTGCAATGGAAAACGCAATGGAAGAAACCAAGAAACTGGCGGATCACATCACAGCTAGCAACGACGACCATGGTGTAGCGGTCGCGATTGAGAAGTTTATCTTCAACTCATAAACGCTCAACAGGTTCTAATAAGAATTACTTTTTGCTTGTTTCAGAATCGAGTAGGAGGAGGCCTCACGGCCTCCGTCCTCTCACACCACCGTACAA
>NZ_JBFSVE010000046.1:34662-45039 GCF_041467715.1 Vibrio sp. 10N.247.311.14 | reverse complement strand
TCGAGCTATTTCAAGTAGATATGACAAGCTAGAAAGGAATTATGCCAGCATGTTAATGTGGCTACCGATGTATTGTTGAACGCGAAATGCACAGCAAAGATCAACACGCCCTAGTAATCTTCTAGATAACCATCGATGAAATCTTCTTCTTCAAGGTCGACCTCTTCAGGTTCAATCTCGGCTTTGAAATCACGACGTTGAATGTAAACATCACGCGTTAATGCATATGGATCAGGAGAGCTATCCAACAGCGCTTCTTGTGATACTAACTGAGCACGTGTTTCCATGCCTTCAAATGCCCACTTGCCTAAGCTAGCCCAGAAATTCAAGAACGACAGAGGCACATACATACCATCGACGGTTTCAGTCACTTCTCGAGTTGTTAGTGGACCATAACCCGGCACCATGAAGTACGGACCATTTCCTACCCCGTAATGACCAATCGCATCAGAGAACGACTTATCATCGTACTTGGTGATCCCAGCTTCGCTAGCAATATCGATTAAGCCTAACAAACCAATCGTTGAGTTAATCCAAAAACGATTGAAATGGTCGAGTGCTTTTTCACCATTGCCCATAATAAGGTTATTCACCATGCTTGATGGTTCGTCTAAGTTGGCTAGGAAATTGGAGATACCAGAACGCACTGGCACAGGGGTGTAGTCAACATAAGCGAGGGAAACAGGGCGAACTAAGTAAGGATCTAGATATTCGTAGTTGATATCCCACATCGCTCGGTTGAAACCTTCAAAAGGATCATTGGAGTGGGACTCTTCGACGTATTCAGAGGTTTCGAGGTTATCATCGTCAACACTTTCGTCCGGCGCGCTTGAACACCCAACCGTTAAGCTTGCGATAAAAAGTAAACTCGAGAGTCTTAAAACACTGACAGACATATCACCTTTTCCATAAGGAATTCAAATAATAAAAAAGGCCAGCAATCGCTGGCCTCAATTGTTTGGCTAAGTCTATACCGTTTATCTGCAAATCGGAATAGATAACACCTATGCAAAGTGATGATTAATATTGCTTATTGATATCAATGGTGACTGGAGCGCCCAATTCAACCACTTCACTTTCACCGTACCAATCACCTTCGCGAGTTGAAACGTTGCCGTCTGTATCAAGCCTAGCTCTAACCATCAGAGTTTCAAGGCTAGACAGCTCTTGTCCTTCCAGCATGCTGTTGCCGTCATCTAGCACAACAGTACGAGGGAAAGTCCCTAGTGGGTAACGAGCGGCTGCGATAGGCATTGGAGAACCATCCGCTCTGTGTACTGACACAATTAACACTGAGTTAGGGTCAGCATTCACGTCTGCAGATAGATCGAGCGTTACAGCAACAGTCTTACCTTGGTCGACACCCATAGTGTCACCCATTTTCTTCTGAGCACTTTCAATGCTGCGCGAAAGCATTTCATAGCGACTGTCTTGTGGACCAATCATCTGTTGCATGATGCTCCAGTACTTCACAGCACCTGGATAGTCTTGACGCTCAAATGCATCGAACGCTAGCAGTGAGAACACACGAAGGTCTACGTAATCGTTTTGAATCAAACGGCTCAAAATCAAACGAGCTTGGTTTTGATCCGCTTCATCAGGTGAAAGCATCAGTGCTTGTGCGAAACCTAACTGAACATCTTCATTCTTAGGTTCAAGCTTGTAAGCTCGTTCCATAGAATCTTTTGCTGTTTCAGCATCACGGTTAGCCAGTGCAATACGACCGAGTAGCAACCAACCTGTTGAATCTTTTGGCTGGTAATGCAGACGAGTACGAAGCGCTAGAGTCAAATCTTCCAGCTCATCATCCGTTAGTGCACCACCTTCCGATGACATTAGCTTTTTAGACAACTCAGGAAGGTTAGAGCTCACTTCTTGCCAGTGTTGAACTTTGTCCAATGCACCGAACTTAAAGTACATACCATAAGTCACAACGACGACAAGAATGATCGACGGTACAACCACACCAAGCGTAGAGATTTGAGTCTTCTTCATCTCTTCTTGGGCAGGAACATCATCAAGCAGAGACTGTTTCAAATCAGCGATCAGTTCTTGTTGGTTATCAACAAGACCTTCCTCTGCTTCTACTTCTAACTCGACAAGACGGTCTTTATAGAATGCTTTGTTCAACTCGTCGCGAAGCATCTCGTCATTGTTTGCCTTCTTATTAATAAAAGGCAGAACAATTAAGAAAATTGCCGCTAGCGAAAGGATAATGGTAGAAATCCAAAATAGAGTCATTACTTCTTATCTCCGTCGTTCTCTTCATCGAGTAACGCTTTTAAGCGAGCTTCTTTGTCTGCATCCCAGTCTTTATCTGACTCTACTGCTGCTTTTGATTTTGACTTTCTGCTTCGTAAAATAATCAAACCAAATCCAAACACAACAACCGCAAACGGACCAATCCAAAGGATCGATGTAGCTAGTGTCAGTGGTGGATTGTAAGTCACAAAGTTACCGTAGCGAGCAATCATGTAATCAATGATATCTTGCTTCGACTTGCCATCTTTTGTCATCTCGTACACTTTTTGGCGTAAGTCGACCGCTAGTTCAGCGTTCGAATCACCAATCGTGTTGTTCTGACATTTAGGACAACGCAGCGTATTGCTCAGCTCTTTGAACTGCTGTTCTTGATCCACGGTTTCGAATTCATGAAACTCGATAGGCGCAGCAGAAACAGTCGCTGAGATTGCGAACGTAGCGAATAGAGTAATCAGTGCCTTTCTAATCATTTCGATTCCTCCAACAACTCTTGATACATCGGCTCAAGCGTCGATGCCCAGTTGGTTGGGTTCACGTCACCAACATGGCGGTAGCGAACTACGCCGTTAGCATCGATTAGGAAGGTTTCAGGCGCGCCATACACACCAAGGTCAAGACCTAGCATGCCATTGCCATCAAACAGGCTGATTAAGTAAGGGTTACCCAGTTCTTTTAACCAACCAACCGCTTTGTTGCGATCATCTTTGTAGTTAAGACCAATGATCTTAACACCTTGATCCGCAAGCTTGTTCAGGTAAGAGTGCTCTGCATAACAAGTAGGACACCAAGTCGCCCACACGTTAAGAAGCAGTGGCTCACCTTTAAAGATCGCTTGATCATGAAACTTACCTGGTTGTTCTAAGTCTTCTAGACCGAACTCAGGAACAGGCTTACCAATCAATACTGATTCAAGCTTAGTCGGGTCATCACCCGACTGGTTGCGCATTAATTGCGTTGCAAAGATTCCAGCTAGAACCATGAACGCAATCAATGGAATGAATAAAATCTTCTTGTTCATTCGAATTAAGCCTCCTGCTCTTCAGCCGACTTTTTTGTTGGCTTACGGAAACGGTAACGACGGTCACTGATAGCAATAGCGCCACCAATCGACATGATCAAAGAACCAGCCCAGATCCAACGTACAAATGGTTTGTAGTAGATACGTACAGCCCAA
This sequence comes from Vibrio sp. 10N.247.311.14, assembly GCF_041467715.1. Taxonomy (NCBI): domain Bacteria; kingdom Pseudomonadati; phylum Pseudomonadota; class Gammaproteobacteria; order Vibrionales; family Vibrionaceae; genus Vibrio; species Vibrio sp. 10N.247.311.14. The sequence continues at coordinate 41,603 of NZ_JBFSVE010000046.1, read as the reverse complement.
GATTTGTTGTCGTCTAAACGTTCACCCATTGCAATGTAAAGGTCGCGCGTTACGCCACGGTCAATCGCTGCTTCTGTCATCATAGACTTAGCTGTGGTGTAGAAACGTTTTTCAGCGTGGAGCGTGTTGATGTATTTGCCTTCTTTAGTAATTTCAAAGTCAGCAATGTAACCATCGTAGTTAGGACCATCTTTGTCACGAACCCTTGTAAACAGGAAGCTGTATTCTTCAAGCTGGTAGCTTTCACCTGGCGCCAGACGCACATCACGTTCGATGCTGTAGTTTTGCACCATCGCGATACCAATCACTGTCACGGCTAAACCAATGTGACCACACATCATTGCCCAGTGGCTTCGAGGTAGCTTAGTTAGACCTTTCAGGAATGTGTGACGGTGAGTCGCACGTTCATGCAACTCAAAGCCGTGCATGAAGATAATCCAGAACGCCATTACCCAACCAGCAAACGCAGTACCACTGAAGCGGTCGGCCAATAGAGCAACCATTAGCGCACTCAAGCCAAGTGAGAATGCACCTGAAATCAGAATTGGTTTAACAAGCTTAGATAGGTTGTCACGTTTCCAGCGGATCAGAGGACCGATACCAAGCAGGAACGAGAACGGGATCATTAACCAAAAGAACAACATGTCAAAGAATGGTGCACCGATAGATACCGAGCCCAAGCCTAACTGTTTGTGAACTAATGGCAGTAGCGTACCGACTAATACAACGACAAGCGCTGCAATCAATAAGATGTTGTTACCAAGCAGTGCGTTTTCACGAGAAACCAGATCGAAGTTACCGCGAACACGAACCGATGCGCCTTTAATAGCAAACAACAGCAGTGAACCACCGATAACAAAGACTAGGAAACCTAGAATAAACATACCACGAGCAGGATCCGACGCGAATGCGTGAACCGATACCAAGATGCCCGAACGAACTAAGAATGTCCCTAGTAAGCTTAGCGAGAATGCAGAGATAGCCAGCAGTACTGTCCAAGCTTTAAATGTGCCACGCTTCTCAGTTACCGCTAGTGAGTGCATTAGAGCAGTACCAGCCAACCAAGGCATGAATGAAGCGTTTTCTACTGGATCCCAGAACCACCAGCCACCCCAGCCAAGTTCGTAGTAAGCCCACCATGAACCTAGTGCGATACCTACCGTTAGGAATAACCAAGCTGCGATTGTCCAAGGACGCGACCAACGAGCCCATGCCGTATCAAGACGACCACTCATTAGAGAAGCGATTGCAAAAGAGAACGCAACAGAGAAACCTACATAACCCATGTAAAGCATTGGCGGGTGAATAATCAAACCCGGGTCTTGCAGTAGTGGGTTCAAGTCACGGCCATCTACAGGGAAGAAAGGCAATGTACGTAGGAACGGGTTAGACGTTACGATAATGAACAGCAAGAAGCCGACAGTAATCAAACCCATGATAGCCAGTACGCGAGCCACAGACTCTTGAGGCATACCACGACTAAACGTCGCTACAGCAACCGTCCAACCCGCTTGGATAAGAACCCAAAGCAGTAATGAACCTTCGTGAGCGCCCCAAACCGCCGTAATTCGGTAGTACCAAGGCAGTTGGCTATTCGAGTTACTTGCTACGTATTGAATCGTAAAATCATTGGTGTAGAACGCGTAACACAGGATAAAGAACGAAATCGCTAAGAATCCGAACATACCCCACGACAACGGTCGTGCGCTGTTCATCAATAATGTGTTATTTCGAGCGGCTCCATACAGTGGGAGCACGCTTAGCAGCAATGCAAGTCCCAAGGACAGGATCATCGCAAAATGGCCGATCTCGGCTATCATTGAGCATTTCCTTCTTTTTGTTCAGTCGTGTATTGCAAAGGCTCATGGGTTTTCTTCATTGCTTCCGCAACTTCAGAAGGCATGTACTCTTCATCGTGCTTTGCCAACACCTCAAACGCTTCGATTGTCGTTGCATTTTTAAGAACACCCTGAGCAACAATACCTTGGCCTTCACGGAAAAGATCAGGAAGGATGCCATCGTATAGAATTGTTACTTTAGGGCCTACATCTTGCAAATCAAAGCTTACACGTAGTGATTCATTGTCACGGCTTACAGAGCCGACTACGACCATGCCACCAATACGTAGGCGTTGACCAACTTCAGGTTTCTTACCATCTTTGCCGTTGACCAGCTCAGTTGGTGTGTAGAACAGATCCATGTTCTGGTTAAGTGCGTAAACCATCAATCCAACAGTCGCACTGATACCAAAAAAGATCGCTAAGACAATGCCCAGCCTCTTTTTACGTCTTGGGTTCATAGAGTGTTCTCCATATTTTTTGCTGCATCGATACGAGCTTGACGATCAATCTTAGCTTGTACTTCATTTAGTAATTGCTTACCACGACGAACGCTTACGACCAGTAAAATGATCATCGCGAGGAATGTGATTCCAAATGCACTCCAGACATACGAGGCATAACCTCCCATGGCTAAGAAATCACTCAAAGATTCAAAATACATAATTACCTACCCTACTACGCTTTTTCAGCCGCAAGCTTGCGAACCCATGGACGGTGACTTTCTTTACTGATGATTTCGTTACGGAAACGAATCATGGTTAAAGCGCCAAAGAAGAAAGCGAAGCCGAAGATGTTAAGAAGAAGCGGCCATAGCATGTCACTTGAGATCGAAGGTTTTGCGAACTTAGTAATGGTCGCGCCTTGATGAAGTGTATTCCACCACTCTACTGAAAAGTGAATGATAGGTAGGTTGATGACACCAACGATAGCCAAAATGCCTGCCGCTTTCGCTGCTGTTTTTTGGTCGTCAAAAGCGTGGTGTAGTGCAATCACACCCAAGTATAGGAATAGAAGAATCAGCTCTGAGGTTAAACGCGCATCCCAAACCCACCAAGCACCCCACATTGGTTTACCCCAAACTGCGCCAGTTAGTAACGCAATGAAGGTAAACACAGCGCCAATCGGTGCCATCGCCAGTGCGGCCATGTCTGATAGCCTTACCTGCCATACCAAACCGATAAAGGCAGCAATCGCCATCGACATGTAAACGCCCATCGACCAGATTGCAGACGGAACATGGATGTAGATGATACGGAAGCTATCGCCTTGTTGGTAATCAGAAGGCGCAAATGCAAGCCCCCACACGGTACCGACGGATAGACACAATAGCGCTAGGATCGAAAACCATGGCAAAAGTTTACCAGCAAGCTGATAAGAGGTTTCTGCTTTGGCATAGGGATGGAGCCATTTCCACATGTTGTAATCTCACTCTTACTTCATATTGCTTACAGCTATTAAAGCTATAATTATAATAATTTTATTTGTCTTGCTTTCAGTTTTATTGACTCTATGAGTCCAATCGACACATTTGGTTCACATTGGCTATACGATAACGGAACCCCAATCAGTTCACACTTACTCTAAGTGCGGCACTGATCGCAAAAGGCGTCATAGTCATCGCACCCATTAACATTGCCCCAAGCACCGCCAATTGACCGTTGTATGCAACGCCCAAAGCCGCAGCGTCAATTGCTGACGTCGCGAAGATTAAAATGGGGATGTAAAGCGGCAAGATTAACAGGCTTAACAGGACTCCGCCCTTCTGTAACCCAACGGTTAACGCAACACCAATCGCACCAATAAAACTCAATGCGGGTGTTCCTACCAGCAAGGTCAACACAACTGAGAGCCATGTATCAAAATCTAAAGACAACAAAACAGCCAATAATGGGCTGATTAAAATCAATGGTAACCCGGTCAACAACCAGTGTGCTATGACTTTGGACAATACTACCAACTGCAACGGGATTGGCATCAGCATCATCTGTTCAAGGGCGCCATCTTGAAAATCATCACGGAAAAGACGCTCTAAAGAGAGCAATGCAGAGAGCAAAGCGGCCACCCAAACAATACCCGCAGCAATACGCGCAAGTAGGTTTGGCTCTGGGCCAATACTCAAAGGGAAAAGCGTGATAACAATGATGAAGAACCACAAAGGGTTAAAGATATCCGCTTGACGTCGAAACGCGATAAGCAGTTCGCGTCGGATAATCGTGGTCATTGAAGAGATCATATTACTCACCCAACTTTATTTTTCTTAGTTTCGGGCTATCAGCAAACATATCTTGGTGTGTGGTTAACAACACAATGCCACCGTTGTCTGCATGCTGAGAAAAAAGAGATTCGAGAACTTTCACGCCCTGCTTATCAATGGCAGTCAGCGGCTCATCAAGAATCCACAACATTTGCTTGCTCAACCAAAGGCGAGCCAACGCAACTCGGCGTTGTTGGCCTGCTGAAAGTTGCCCCGCAGGTACGTCTTCTCTGCCCGCAAGCCCGACTTGAGCCAGCGCGTGATAAAGCTCTTCTTTGCTGGTACCGCCACTGTGAATCGACTGATAAAAGCTCAGATTCTCATAAGCACTAAGCTCGCGCTTTACGCCTGTTTGGTGACCAAGAAAAAGTAAATTTTGATGATAAACATCTCGACTCGATTCAATAGACTCACCGTCCCAAGAGATAGTGCCGTCATCGCGATCGCCTAAGCCAGTAATAATCCTAAGGAGTGTCGTTTTCCCGGTACCGTTACGACCTTCAACTTGAACCAGCTCACCTGGTTTCAATTGAAAAGACAACGATTCAAACAGAATCCTGTCGTCACGAATAGCAGTTAAATTTGAGACTTCTAGCATAGGTAAATTTAGTCGAGTAATGAGAGCGCTATAGTAGCACACCAACATGGTGACAAAACAGGACTAGGCGTTTTCGATAGAACAAAGTCGGTAAGAAACTGTTACCACCTCATCACAATTTACACATTTTCATCAACAAACAAGATATTGTCGTAGATACAAGCACTTATAAACATCGTTCTATATAGATCGGACAGGCATAAAAAAAGAAGCCGAAGCTTCTTTTAAGAGGAATACGTAATAAACATCAATTGCTCAATACGAATTAAGCGCTCAATTTAACGACGTCGAGGCGGGTCTCTGCGATCGCGAGAGGCATCGGGTTGCTGATCGTACGATGAAGGGTCGCTTCGTAATGAAGGAATTTTCTCTTTACCAGCAAGCTTGTTCTGCAGAGACATCATCAGCTCAGCTTCTGCTTTGGGTAATTCACATTCTTCAATTAACTCGTTAATCCCAGCGCCAAGCTGAACCATTTTCGTTGCACGTGTGTACAAACGTCCATCGGTATCCGCATGTTCCAGCTCAACAATACGTTCATTCAAATGTTTGATAAGATCTTGTTGTTCAGTCACTTTCTGGCCAAGGCCAACCACAACAGAGCGAACCTCAAGTAATTGCTTACTCGATTTTTGAAGCTCTTTGTCCAAGTTACGAACTTGCAGGCGTGACTGATCGAGCTGCTTTTGAATCGCACGTTTTACTTTGCTAATCAAAATCAGGATAAATAACGTAAAAACCCCAACGCCTGATATCAGAGCGACAGGGCTTAAAGGAAGCGCTTCAAACATTACAGGTGAGCCATCTCATCCCATTCGTCTTCGCTTAGTAGTTTGTTTAGATCTACTAAGATAAGTAGCTTGCCATCTCGGTTACTTACACCTTGGATGAACTTAGCACTTTCATCAGTACCAACACTTGGCGTTGTGTCGATTTCAGAAGAACGCAGGTAAACCACTTCAGCAACGCTATCTACTAGAATGCCAATTACTTGACGCTCAGATTCAATAACGATGATACGAGTGTTGTCTGTGATTTCACCTTGCATCAAACCAAAGCGAGAACGAGTGTCGATAACAGTAACAACGTTACCACGTAGGTTAATAATACCTAGAACGTAATCTGGAGCACCCGGTACTGGAGCAATTTCGCTGTAACGTAGTACTTCACGTACTTGCATTACGTTGATGCCGTAAGTTTCTTCTTCTAGCTGGAAAGTCACCCATTGAAGTACTTCATCATTCGTTTGCTCTTTTCTTACTTCAACTTCACTCATATGAGACATAGATAATCCTCTTGCCGTCGTTACCGACCACTATTATTAACTTGATGCTTATTGTTAGCCCAATGCTTTTACATCTAGCCCTGCGTTTAGCATGGCGATTAATGCTTCAACATGAATCAAAGCACACATTTTTTCTTTTACCATACCAGCGAGCCATGGGCGTTTCCCTGCCATTTCTCGCCAACGTACTTTGTCTGTATTAAGTAGCTCGGTGCCTTTGAGCTCTGTGCCCGCCAGGCCCCACAAGCTCTCTCCAAGCATCACTATATATTGATAGTTTTCTTTGTATTCGTCACCTGATAGTTTCTCAGACATCACCCATTTTGCGGTGTCGACCACATCTAGCTGACTATCACGGTTGGTTTGTAAACCCAAATACCAAACTGGCTTACCAATGATATGACTTAACTCTTCAAGGCGATGGATGCCGCCAAGCTCATCAAGTGGCACCGCAAAGGTCACGCCGTTTACATCAAAATACAAGACTTGAAAGTCTTCTTTGCGAACCGTACTTTCCCAAGAGGTAAACTGGTCAGCACCTCCTGCTTGAGTTTCGGGTTCAATAACTGTCTCGGGATCAGGAACGTCAAGTTCAGGCTCAACAGCCTTAACTTCTACTTGTTCCGTCTCCAACGATTCAGCTTGTAACTCTTCAATTTGCTGCGATTCAACAGGTGGCTCTACAACAATTGATAAATCGGGTTCTGGAAGATTCCAATCCTGAATCTCTGGCTCTTCGAACACTTGAACAGACTCAACCGCGACATCAAACATTTGCATGTCTGCTTGCTGGGCGATTTTCTGGGTGTTCTGATCCATCAACTCATCAAGGTTCAGTTCATCAACAACATTGGTCGCCTCTAATCGACTCAGTAGTTTCTGAACATCTTCAAGGTTAGGAACCTCAAACTCAGCCGCGCGTACTTCTGCGTAGCTTGAGTGGTGACTCGAAAATTGGCGCTC
>NZ_JBFSVE010000046.1:0-34568 GCF_041467715.1 Vibrio sp. 10N.247.311.14 | reverse complement strand
TTGCTCTGGCTCTGGCTCTGGCTCTGGCTCTGGCTCTGGCTCTGGCTCTGGCTCTGGCTCTGGCTCTTCAGATTGTGATTCGTCGCTCGACTCGTCAACAAAAAAATCGTCAGATTCAAAGCTTTCATCACCTAACAGCGCAGTAAAATAATCATCCAGTGCTTGTTCACTGGAGAGACTTGGCTGCGCCAATGTTGATTCTTTATTCGCGCTCATTTATCGCCAACCTTTCGAGATAAATAAGCAACTGTTTATAAGCAAATACACCACGGCTACCCGATGCAAAATGAGAGGCTGGCAAGCGCTTTAGGCTCGCATCTCGAAACTTGGTATCAATCGGCACAGCAGACGTCCAAACTTGGTTTGGGTAATCATCTTTGAGCTGCGTTAATGTTTGCAGTGAGGCTTTGGTTCGCTTGTCGTACATCGTTGGGACAATCGTAACCTTAAACGGTGTTTTGCGAGACTTCTGCATGATGGTCAAAGTGCGAATCATGCGCTCTAAGCCCTTCATCGCCAAAAACTCAGTCTGTACCGGAATCAATATACGATCGCTAGCAGCCAATGCATTGACCATCATCACACCAAGAATTGGCGGGCAATCAATCAACACATAGTCATAGTCGTCTTTCAAAGCGGCCAAAGCACGCTTCAAGATCAACCCCATGCCGCTTCGATTTCCCATTACACGGTCTAATGTCGCCAAAGACATGTGCGCAGGGATAATATCGATACCTTCGACTTCCGTTTGTAGAAGCAAAGGTCTTACCGTCTGCGCATTAAACTCACGCAACTGGAACAGATCAAACAGGCTCGATTCCACCGTATCTGAGTCGTAACCCAGATAGGTGGTCAGTGATGCATGTGGGTCAGTATCAACCAACAGAACACGGTGCCCCTTCAACGCAAGTAAACCTGCTAGAGTCACGGTCGTGGTCGTTTTACCAACACCACCTTTTTGGTTTGCAACACTCCAAACAATCATTTCGATTTACCTAAGCTAACCCAACTTCAACCAAGATCCTTTCCGCAATGCGGTCTAGAGGTAGGTCTTCAGTAGAAATGCCAGCTTTTGCTACAGCTTGAGGCATACCATATACAACACAACTATCTTCGTCTTGTGCCCAAATCGTCGAGCCCGCAGTTTTCAACATACGCGAACCTTCTCGGCCATCTGCTCCCATACCGGTCAGTATCATAGACAAGACTTTGTCGCCGTAGATCTTCGCTGCAGAGCCGAATGTGACATCCACACAAGGCTTGTAGTTCATGCGGTCGCCGCCATCGATAATTCTTAGACGTGCAGACCCTGCGCGGCCATCCACCATCATCTGTTTACCACCCGGAGCAAGATACGCCACGCCAGGCTTTAGCACATCACCGTCTTGCGCTTCACGAACTTCAATCTTACACAAGGTGTTCAAGCGACTAGCAAAAGCCGCTGTGAATGTTGCTGGCATATGCTGAACTAACACAATTGGATGTGGGTAGTGTGCAGGGATGCGAGTCAAAATCTTCTGTAGAGCAACAGGGCCGCCAGTCGAAGTACCAATGGCTGTTAATTGATACTTCTTACCTGACGCTCTGAATTTCGCCGTTGATGCAACCGCAGGCTTCGCTGTCGAAGTCGAAGCTGCTGTTGAAATCGGCTGGCGCAATAGCGTAGATGTTGAAGTCGTCGCAGTCGCTCTCGGCGCAATAGGAGCACGACGCATAAATGCACGCTTCGCTGCAATCTGAATCACACGCTGTTGAAGCAATGCAACTGCATCGTCGCGGTTACGTGCAATGTCTTCAAACTTCTTAGGAAGGAAGTCGAGAGCACCTGCATCTAACGCATCTAACGTTGCTCTCGCTCCATCATGCGTTAACGATGAAAACATCAAAATAGGCGTTGGAGACGCGGCCATGATCTCACGAACGGCAGTGATGCCGTCCATGACAGGCATTTCAATGTCCATCGTGATTACGTCAGGTCTTAGCTGTTTCGCTTTCTCAACCGCTTCTTTACCGTTTACTGCGACATCAATGACTTCTAGGCGAGCCTCTGAGTTGATGATCTCGCTAACGCGACGACGAAAAAAACTCGAATCATCAACGACTAATACTTTAATCGCCATATTTATCCTTAAATTAAATTCTTGACGCAGCTGCGTACTGCTTCAACAAGTCCGGCACATCTAGAATCAATGCAATGTGTCCGTCACTTGTAATTGTCGCGCCTGCCATTCCTGGCGTGCCTTGCAGAAGTTTATCAAGTGGCTTGATCACGACTTCTTCTTGACCGATAAGCGTATCGACAACAAAACCAACACGTTGGCTACCAAGTTGCACGATAACAACATGGCCGTGCCCTTTACGCAGTTCAACAATACCCGCTTTAGGTGCAAGCCAGTTTTGCAAGTAGAACAACGGAATAGATTTATCGCGAACGATGATCGTCAGCTGACCATCAACCACGTTTGTGCGGCTTAAATCTAGGTGGAAGATCTCGTTAACCGATGCCAATGGCAATGCAAATGGGTGACCCGCAACACCGACCATCAAGGTTGGTAGAATCGCTAGGGTTAGTGGAACCTTGATGGTGATCTTGGTGCCCTGTCCCATTTCTGAATCAATATCAATAGAGCCGTTCAGTGTGTTGATCGCTGTTTTCACAACGTCCATACCCACACCACGACCAGATATATCCGAGATCTGCTCTTTGCTTGAGAAGCCAGGAGCAAAAATCAGGTTGAAACACTCTTTATTTGATAAGCGAGACGCTGCATCTTCATCCATCAGGCCACGTTTAACCGCGATAGCACGAAGCTTATCAGGGTCCATACCGCCACCGTCATCAACGATAGCCAGTTCAATGTGGTCACCTTCTTGAGAGGCAGACAGAATCACTTTACCCGTTTGTGATTTACCCGCAGCAACACGGTCGTTTGGCATTTCAATACCATGGTCGACCGAGTTTCTCACCAAGTGAATCAGGGGATCAGCAAGTGCTTCTACTAAGTTTTTATCAAGGTCCGTTTCTTCGCCACGCATTTCAAGAACGATGTCTTTCTTCAAGCTACGAGCAAGGTCACGGACAACTCGTGGGAAGCGACCAAATACTTTCTTGATCGGCTGCATACGAGTCTTCATTACCGCACCTTGAAGGTCTGCAGTAACAACATCTAAGTTAGAGACAGCTTTCGACATTTCTTCGTCGTTGCTGTTGAGGCCTAGGCTGACTAGTCGGTTACGCACCAATACCAGTTCACCCACCATGTTCATGATGGTGTCCAGTGTTGATGTATCAACACGAACTGTCGCTTCAGCTTGTTGCTTCTTAGCCGGCACTTTAACTTCAGCTTTTGCTGGAGCGCTCGGTTTTGGCTCAGCTTTAACGGCAACTGGCGCGGCTGGTTGAGGTTTAGGCGCAGCTTGAGGTGCTACTGCCTTAACTTCTGCTGGCTTAGTCGCGGCATCCAATTCTTCAATCGAAGGTCCATTACCTGAGCCATGTAGTTGGTCAAGTAACTTCTCGAACTCTTCGTCAGTCATCAGATCATCGCCTTCAGACATCGCCGAAACAGGTGCTGCTGGCGGCGTTGGCGGTGGAGGAGGCGTTGAACTTGCCGCTGTCGGGCTCTTACCCGCACCGTGCAATTCATCTAATAACTTTTCAAATTCGTCATCAGTAATATCACCACTGTCAGCAACAGACTGAGGTGCAGCGGGTGCTGGCGGCGCTGTTGGTGCAGAAGGCGCTGTTGGTGAACCACCTTTACCGTGAAGCTCATCAAGCAAGCGTTCAAACTCATCTTCAGAGATATCATCGACTGAAGATGCATTGATGTTTGAGCTTTCAGCAGTAGGTTCCGGAGCAATAACAGGCTCAGGCGCTGCAACAACAGGTTCAGGGATAATAGGTGCAGGCGCTTCTACTGGTGCCACTTCATCCGCAGACTCTGGTTTACAGAGACGGTGAAGTTCATCCAATAAAGATTGGTCGGCTGGCACTAAAGGTTCCTGATCTTGCACGGCGCGAAACTGTACATTGACTGTATCTAGCGCCTGCAGCATGGTATCCATCAAACCTGATGTTACGCTGCGTTGGCCGTTTCGCAGAATGTCGAACACATTCTCAGCACCATGACAAGTATCCACCAGCTCAGTTAATGCTAGGAAACCAGCACCACCTTTTACTGTATGGAAACCACGGAAAATAGCATTTAATAGGTCTTTGTCGTCAGGGTTATTCTCAAGCTCTACCAGTTGTTCTGATAGGAGTTCAAGGATCTCTCCTGCTTCGACTAAAAAGTCCTGAAGAATATCTTCGTCTAAATCGTAGCTCATACGTTACCTTTAAAATCCAAGACTGGATAACAAATCGTCGACTTCATCTTGAGATGCGACAGCGTCTTCGCGCTCTTCTGGGTTCATAATTGGACCTTCAGGCGCAATCGATGCTTTCTTCTCTGACTCTGGAGTTGGCTCTTTTTGATTCGCACCGAATACCGTGAGAATCTCGACCAAACGTCCTTCCACCTCATTCACCAAGGTAATAACTTTGCTGATTATCTGCCCAGTTAAATCTTGGAAATCCTGAGCCATCAAGATTTCAGTCAATTGTCCGCGTAGTTCAGTACTGTCGCCTTCTACTTGGACAAGCAATCCATCAATGCGGTGACATAAAGCTTTAAATTGTGCCAGCTCAATGCGGCCATGCATCAGTTCATTCCATTGAGGCCTTACTTGAAGTAAACACTCGTGTAGGTTGTCTGCGATTGGCATACAGCGATCGACAGCGTCCATCGTCTTATTTGCCGCAACTTCCGTTTTATCAATGACATACTGAAGGCGATCCCTTGCATCAGGGATTTCGTCATTTGCGATAACGCTGATGCGTTCATCGAAATTGAATTGAGTCAAAGAGTCGTGGAGGTCGCGTGTCAGACTTCCTATTTCTTGAAGCATTGGATTGTCTTGAAGACTAAAGTTATCTTCATAAATGCTTCTCACAAGAGAATCAGCATTTTGCTGCTCATCGTTCTCAAGCAGCTCTACTAATTTTTTTGCTTGTTCTAATGAAATCATCCTGAATTCGGCCTTACTCCGCATACTTTGTGCGCTTAGGCTATCGAGATAAACAGATAACTTATCAGTCAGTGTTTACCTAGAAGTGCCTAAATTTATTGATGCTTATAAGCGATCAAAAATCTTATCAAGTTTCTCTTTCAGCGTTGCAGCAGTGAAAGGCTTCACAATGTAACCATTAACACCCGCTTGCGCAGCTTCGATGATCTGCTCACGCTTCGCTTCAGCTGTGATCATAAGCACTGGAAGGTGCTTAAGTTCTGCGTCTGCGCGAATGTGTTTAAGCAGGTCAATCCCTTGCATGCCTGGCATGTTCCAGTCAGTTACCACGAAATCAAATTCGCCTTTTTTCAGCATAGGTAACGCGGTCAAGCCATCATCTGCTTCTTGAGTGTTGTTGAAACCTAAATCGCGAAGTAGGTTTTTAACAATTCGGCGCATCGTTGAAAAATCATCAACAATGAGAATTTTCATGTTTTTGTTCAAATTAGCCTCCACTGAATAGGATCAGTGTTGTTAGTCGTTCTGTGTCCAAGCACTTAACTTAGTGCGTAAACGCTGCATAGATTGGCTCAGTATTTGGCTGACACGAGATTCGCTGACACCTAACACTTCCCCAATCTCTTTTAAATTGAGTTCTTCGTCGTAATAAAGCGAAAGCACAAGGCCTTCCCTTTCCGGAAGTTGTTTTATCGAATCGATCAAAGCTTGGCGGAATGACTCATCAGCAACCCCTTGAAAAGGCGTATTATCTTGAGAGTCTTCATTCGGAGATATTACATCATCTGAGACGCCTAAATCTTCAATTCCAACCAGTCTTGAGCAATTAATGTCAGTTAAAGCACTGTGATACTGCTCTAAACTGAGCCCCATGTGTTTTGCCACTTCGGCATCACTCGGGTCGCGGTTGAGGATACCCTCTAATTCCGCAATTGCACTGCTGATTTCTCGATTGTTCTTATGAACCGATCTCGGCACCCAGTCCCCACGGCGAATGTCATCCAACATTGCCCCGCGAATCCGAATACCAGCATACGTCTCAAAGCTTGCGCCTTTGGTACCATCATAGTTTTGTTGCGCTTCAATCAAGCCGATCATGCCAGCTTGAATTAAGTCATCAACCAATACATTAGGCGGTAATCGCCCCAACAAGTGATGAGCGATACGTTTAACCAACACAGAGTACTTCTCAAAAAAAGCCTGTTGGCTATTGTGATTAGCGTGTTGGTCGTAAGTAAGCGCTTTATTCACCAAATGGTTCCTCTATAAATTCAGTACGATTCAGCAGCCTTTCAACAAAGAACTCCAAGTGTCCGCTCGGTGTTTTTGGTATTGGCCAGGTCAAGGCTTTGTTAGCCAAAGAGCTGATTGCCAATGCAGCTGGAGAGCGAGGAAACGCATCGACTACGATTTTCTGTCTCTTGACTGATTGACGTACTTTATCATCTAAAGGAATACATGCTACGAGTTCGAGGCTCACATTCAAGAAGCGCTCTGTGACCAAAGTCAACTTTGCAAATAATTCTCGGCCTTCGCGGTAGCTTCTGACCATATTTGCAACAACTTTGAATCGCTGAACTTGGTGTTCTCTGCTTAAAAGCTTAATCAAAGCATATGCATCCGTGATCGAGGTAGGTTCATCACATACCACGACAACCACGTCTTGCGCCGCTCTTGAGAAGCTGATCACCATGTCCGAAATACCGGCTGCGGTATCAACCAACAAGATATCCATCTCGTCTTCAAGCGAACCGAATGCGCGAATCAAACCAGCATGCTGTGCGTGTGAAAGTTCAGTCATGCTTTGAGTGCCCGATGTCGCTGGAATAATTTTAATTCCGTGCGGCCCTTCGACAATCGCATCCTTAAGTTCACATTCGCCAGCCAACACATGCCCAAGGTTTCGTTTAGAACGAATACCTAGCATGATATCGACGTTCGCTAGTCCTAAATCGGCATCTAGCACCATGACTTTTTTGCCTTGGCGCGCCATGCAAATAGCCATACCTAACGTCACATTAGATTTACCAACGCCTCCCTTACCACCGGTTACAGCGATAACTTTTGTGAGTGAAGGCTTGGTTAAGCGACGGAGGCCGCTAGCTTGGTCATGTATCATATTTTCATTCATATTTATCCGCCGCCTAGAGCCCTTCAGAATCGCTATTCCAGTAATGAGGTTCATTCTCTGTAGATTTTTCTAATAGCTCATTAGCCTTAGCAATCATGTACTTTGGCTGAGCTATAACGATATCTTCAGGAACTCGTTGACCATTTGCTATGTAAGCAACTGGTAATGCATTTTGTATTACGACACTGATGAATTCACCTAGACTTAGGGATTCATCCAGCTTAGTCATGATGCATCCCGACAACGGGATTCTTCTAAAGTGTTCAATTGTTTCTTGCAGCACTTTGCGTTGCGCGGTTGCAGGCAACACAAGGTAGCTATTGATAACGGAACCACTCTCTTGCATCAATGTGTCTAACTGCTCAGATAGGCGAACATCTCGTTGTCCCATGCCTGCAGTATCGACCAGAATCAGGCGACGATTACGTAACTGATATATTACATCGGCCAGTTCGCTAGAATCTTTAGCAACTCTTACAGGACAACCCATAATTCGGCCGTAGATCGATAACTGCTCATGTGCACCTATACGATATGTGTCAGTTGTCACTAGTGCGACGTTATCAGCGCCATATTCCATGGCAGCACGTGCAGCTAGCTTTGCAACAGTCGTTGTTTTACCCACGCCGGTTGGGCCAAGTAGAGCCACAATACCGCCGCGTTTTAAAATATCTTTTTGTGTAACGGAGATTTGGTCAGCAACCAGAGCTAACAGAGCCTTCCATGCACGTGCAGGTTTAGTATCTTCAGGAATGTAGCAAGCCATTTGATCGGCAAGCTCTGCAGATACACCCATACGTTCAAGGCGCTTAATAAGCATGGCTCTCAGTGGTTCACGGCGCTCAACTTCTTGCCACATCAACCCAGAAACTTGATGCTCTAACAGACGACGAATTGAGGTCATCTCTTCGCGCATCGTTTCCATTTCAGTATCAGAACCTTTGGACTGAGTGTTCTCTCGACCACGATCATAACGGGTAGGATCCAAGCGAGGTGTCGGGCGCTCTACTCTGCGGTCTTCAGCAATCAACTTAGACAAACCCGTTTCACGAGCAAATGCAGAATCAAGATTTCCGTGAGACTGTTGGTTACCGTGAGATTGCTGATGGCCATGAGACTGCAAATTGCTTTGAGTCTGATGACTATGAGGCTTATGGCCCGTGCTTGATTGGCGATTGAGCAATGCTGACAATGAATCTTCATTTTCTGCACGATGCTGTGGCTCATCATCGGCGCCATGACTGTATTGCTTAAGCATATTCGCAAAGCGCTTAGTCATTGAGCGTCCACCTTCAACATTCGACTGTAGGCTAACCTTGTCATCGTCTAGTTGACGTCGCCCAGCAGGAGCTGCGGGCGCGGCCATTTGCGTATATTGGCTTTGTGCAGGCTGCTGAGGTTTATTTAATCTCTGGCTCGCTGTCGACGGGCTGGATTCGCCATCAATAGCGGCAACAATTTCCACGCCACCTGCGACCTTTTTGTTAGACATGATCACCGCTTCTGAACCAAGTTCTTCTTTAACTTGGAGCAGAGCCGTTCGCATATCTTTTGCAAAAAATCGTTTAATTTTCAATTCGATTGTCCATTCTAATTAGGCGGCTTAATTACCAACAGCTTGTACTATACGTATCTGCTTTTCGTCCGGTATTTCTTGGTAAGACAAGACTCGCAAGCTTGGGATCGTGTTCTTCACGAACTTAGCCAGAGTCGAACGCAACACGCCAGAGGTCAATAGTACCGCGGGCTCACCTTTCAGCTCTTGCTCTTGTGTAGCGTGGCTGAGAGAGGTCTGTAAACGTTCGGCTAAACCAGGTTCAATACCAGCAGATTCTCCGCCGGATGCCTGCATGGTTTGATGCAAGATTTGTTCCAGCTCAGGAATCAAGGTTATCACTGGTAACTCGGGCTCTATACCATTGATTTCCTGAACAATTAATCGTTTCAATGAGATGCGAACCGCCGCAGTAAGTATGTCAGGTTCTTGACTCTTACCTGAATACTCCGACAAAGTTTGGACTATGGTTCGAATGTCACGAATTGGAATCGCTTCATTCAGCAGGTTCTGTAGCACTTTCACAACCACACCCAACTGCAATTGATCCGGTACAAAACCTTCCACCAGCTTAGGTGTTGAGCGGCTGAGCATCTCAAGTAAATTCTGAACTTCTTCGTGGCCAATGAGCTGCGATGCGTTGTTGGTTAGCAGCTGGCTAAGGTGTGTCGCCAGTACTGTAGAAGAATCTACAACGGTATAACCTAGAGCTTGTGCGTGTTCACGCTGCTCTTCACGAATCCAAACCGCTTCAAGGCCAAAGGCAGGGTCAATCGTCGGCTCGCCATCGATCATGCCATAGACTTGGCCCGGGTTAATCGCGAGCTCCATGTCTGGCTTAATCTCAGCTTCACCCACAGCAACACCCATCAGGGTAATACGGTAGCTGTTTGGTGTCAGTTCTAGGTTATCGCGAATGTGTACCGCTGGGATCAAGAAACCAAAGTCTTGAGACAGCTTTTTACGCACACCTTTAACGCGTTCAAGCAATTCACCACCTTGGTCTCTATCAACCAAAGGAATTAAACGGTAACCCACTTCTAAACCAATAATATCGACAGGTTGAACATCATCCCAAGAGAGCTCCTTCTGAGAGCCTACTTCTCCATTCGCTTCAACTGTCGCCGGAAGGTTAGGCTCTTCCGCCTTCTTCTTGTTCTTTTTATCGATGTAATACGCCCCCGCGCCGGCAACGATGGCAAGGCTCAAGAACGAGAAATGTGGCATACCCGGAACAATACCCATGATGCCAAGGATGGCGGCGGTGATCATCAAGGCTTTTGGATTGTCGAACATCTGGAAGACAAGTTGCTCACCCATATCTTCATCAGTATTTTGGCGCGTTACCATCATCGCAGCTGCAATAGACAGTAATAGAGATGGAATTTGTGCAACCAGACCATCACCGATAGTCAGTAGCGTGTAGATTTCGATTGCTTCACCAAAACCAAGATCAAACTGAGCCATACCAATGCTCAAGCCACCAATGATGTTGATGAATAAGATTAAGATACCAGCGATCGCATCGCCTTTAACAAACTTAGAAGCACCGTCCATCGAACCGTAGAAGTCAGCTTCTTTGGTGACTTCAAAACGTCTCAGACGCGCTTGGTCTTGGTCGATCAAACCTGCGTTCAAGTCGGCATCGATTGCCATCTGTTTACCCGGTAAGGCGTCTAACGTGAAACGCGCGCTTACTTCCGAGATACGACCCGCACCTTTGGTTACAACCATGAAGTTGATGATCATAAGAATCAAGAACACCACTAAACCAACCGCGTAGTTACCACCGATAACCACGTTACCGAAGGCTTCAATCACGTTACCTGCCGCGTCGCCACCTTCGTGACCATGGAGCAATACCACACGTGTCGAAGCAACGTTCAAGGCCAATCGAAGTAGAGTCGCAATCAGCAGGACGGTCGGGAATGCAGCGAAATCTAAAGGCCTGCGGGTATAAACCGATACCAATAGCACAACCATAGACAGTGCAATATTGAAGGTGAAGAACATATCCAACAAGAAAGCTGGAATGGGCAACACCACCATAGCAAGCGTTGCAAGTACCATAACAGGTGCACCAATCGCAGGCATGGCACGGTTAGGGATTTTAGGTAGCTTGTCCACAAAAGGCAGGGAGAATTTCATAAATCTAGACAGTTTCGCTATGTTGTAGCTCTCTGAACAAGTGGATTAAATCTTAGTCAGGGCTGTTTTGCTATGGGCTTATAATGTTCAGGCTACTACAGCAAACACTGTACCAACATCTCACGTCAAATTATCGCCATCACCTCTATAAAAGGAAGATTAGCTAGCTCACTATTATCAGGGTTCATCACGCAGAGCTCAAGCAATTGATCTAATGACGTAAATCAGGTGGGATCGGCATATTAGAATCTTGCAGTTTTGGTCGCTCACCACCTCGTTTTCGGTACTGTTTAAGCTGGAAAACATATGCAAGCACTTGCGCAACTGCCGTAAACAGACCGTCAGGAATTTGTTGTTCTAGCTCAGTGGTGTGATAAAGCGCCCTCGCCAATGGCGGCGCTGGAACTATATAGATGTCGTTTGCACGCGCAATCTCTCGGATCTTCATCGCCATGTGGTCGACACCTTTAGCAACCACAATTGGTGCTTTGTCTTGATTCTGCTTATAGCGCAGCGCCACTGAAAAGTGTTCCGGGTTGGTCACAATCACATCCGCTTGAGGGACATCAGCCATCATGCGACGCTGAGCCGCTTCCCTTTGAAGCATGCGAATTCGGCCTTTCACTTCCGGCTTACCTTCAGTGTCTTTGAATTCGTCTTTGACTTCTTGTTTGGTCATCTTCAATTGATCGGCGTGTTGCCAGATCTGGAACGGGATATCAATCGCCACCACAATCAGCAGTGAGCAGCTGATCAACAGGATGAAATTGAGCAAGATATCCAAGGCATGAAAGATGTTCTGCGGGTACACATCCATACTCAGCTGCATTAAATCATGCTGAGAGGCTTGAATCAGATAAATCGCCATCCCCGATACGAGCGCTACTTTAAGAATAGACTTGAGCAGTTCAACCCAACTTTGCAGGCCAAACATACGCTTGATACCACTGAGTGGGTTGAGCTTAGACGCCTTTGGCATCGCCGCTTGCATTGAGAAGTTAATCCCACCGACACCCGCAGCGCCGATGACGGCAGCAACAAACAAAGTTATCAGTATCAAAAACAGCGGGAACAGCAGGTTCACCAGTGCACCACCAGCGATTTCTAGGAGTTTGTTAGTGTCAAAGATCTCGTCGCGACTCAAAGAGAACAGGCGTTGCATCGCCTCGAACAAAGCCTTCGCCATCGATTCGCCAAACCACATTAAAGCAATCGCACCGACAATTAATACCGATGCTGACGCTAGCTCTTTTGACCTTGCAACCTGCCCTTTCTCTTTGGCCTGTTGCAAGCGTTTGGGCGTGGCGTCTTCTGTGCGTTCTTGACCGTCTGACTCTGCCATTTCAGTCTCCTAGCAATCTAACCGGATTAGACGACATATCTGTTGTTCGCCCTGCATCCAGAATAGCTCATAGTGACTATACAAACCGCCAAGGATGTACCAACAAAGTAACAGACCCACGAGTAGCGCAAATGCAAAACCCAAAGAAAAGATGTTTAACTGAGGTGCCGCACGCGTCATTACACCAAAAGAGAGGTTAATCGTTAGCAGCGCAATAATCCCCGACAATGACATCGCTAATGCCGTTTTGAACATGATGCCGAGCCACAACGCGAGCTCTCGAAAATCCACAGAGGTTAGAGAGCCACTGCCAATCGGCAAGGTCTTAAAACTAAACACCACCAGCTGCAGCATTTTCAAGTGACCATCGGTCGCCAAAAAAAACATGGTCGCTAGCAGCATGAACAGCTGACCAAGTACCGGCGTATTTTGCCCGTTAGCCGGGTCGACCATTGATGCAAAACCCAAGCTCGATTGCATACCGAGGATCTGACCCAGCATAACAAAGGTTTGAATCATGAACTGGGTAACAAAACCCATGGCCACGCCAATCACAATTTGCTCGAAGACAGTCAGGAAGCCTTGAAAGGACAGAAGTTCAATCTCTTTGGGAACGGCCGGAATCGCAGGCATCACCGCAAAAGTGATCGCCAAGCCTAAATACAGACGAATACGCGGCGACACGAAGCGTGCCCCTGTTACCGTCATCACCATCAGCGTCGCTGAGATGCGAGTGTATGGCCAAAAATAATTGGCTAACCACTCTAGTACAAGGCTCGTTGGGTATTCCATATCGGTTTAATACAGAACTTGCGGCAAGCGTTCGATGAGCTCAAAAAAGAACTCCATCATCATCTGGGTCATCCAGTGTGCGAATAGCATCAACGCCAACAAAGTTACGATCAAACGCGGCAGGAAACTCAGGGTTTGTTCGTTGATTGAGGTCGCAGCTTGGAAAACAGCCACAACCAAACCGATCAGCAGGCTAGGAATAATGATGGCGCAAACCATGATTAATACCATCCAAAGGGCATCTCGGAACAACTCTACGAATATTTCAGGATTCATTATTCCCCCAGCTACAAGGCAAAACTGCCGGCGAGTGTGGAGAGTATCAAGTTCCAGCCATCAACAAGAACAAACAGCATCAACTTAAACGGCAGCGATACAATCATCGGTGACAACATCATCATACCCATAGCCATCAATACCGATGCCACCACCAAGTCGATGATTAGGAAAGGCAAGAACAGCATAAATCCGATTTGGAAAGCCGTTTTTAATTCCGATGTGATAAATGCTGGAATCAGAACCGCCATCGAAACATCTTCAGGGTTAGTCACTTCCGCGCCAGAAATCTCAACAAAGGTTTCAAGATCTTTGATTCGAGTCTGCTTGAGCATGAAGGATTTAATCGGTTCTTGGGCAACATCAAATGCCTGTCGTGCCGATATCTGTTCATTAAGATAAGGCTGAACTGCTTGTTCGTTAACTTGATTAATCACTGGCGACATGATGAAGAAGGTCAAGAATATCGCGATACCAATAATGACTTGGTTAGACGGTGTTTGTTGTAGACCCATCGCCTGACGCAAGATAGACATCACAACCACAATACGAGTGAACGATGTCATCAAAATCACCATCGCCGGCAAGAAGCCAAGCATGGTCATTAACGCGAGAATTTGCAGGTTAATCGAGTAGTCTTCACCGCCATTGGCATTGGTTGTCATGGTAAAGGCAGGTATGCCGCCACCATTGCCAGTCAAGCTGCCCGTGGTCATGGTTGTCGATTTGGCTTGGTCTTGTTCCATCGTGCTGATAGTGACCGATTCCGAGCCAGCGGTATTCGCAGGAATGACGGTGCCGTCTTCAGCTTGTGCAAATACCGACACACTGAATACGATTGAGCATAGGAGAATAAGCTGAACCAACCACACTTTCACCGCTCGGAAAGCTCCGGCTTGGTGAAAGTAAGAGGAGTTCAAAAGTCCGTTACTTGTTTGCATCTTTTTTTATTAGCTGGGAAAGCTGACTTGAAAATGTACTTTTTTCCAGCATCTCCTGAGTAAGAGGTTTATCGAGCTTAGAGATCAGCTGAATCGATTGTGTGGTAATCCCTACCAAGAACTGTTCATCACCCGCTTGCACAATAGCGATACGCTCTTTAGTACCAACAGGGATTTGCCTAACAATCGCCAAACCTTGTTGATTCGACATCGCAGGTACTTGCATTCGCTTGAGTAGCCAAGCAATAAATAAAATGAAGGCTATAACGAAAATTAGCGACCCAAAGGTGGTCGCTAAATCGAGAGAAGGCGGTGTTGCTGCAAAGGCAATGGAAGGAGCCGTTAATAGCCCTACTCCCAAGATTCCTCGTAACAAACCTGTCATTCCGAGAAAAGAGCCCGCAAGTCTTTGAGACAAAAAGCTCATTAACGCAGCTTCTTAATTCGTTCTGTCTGGCTAATAACGTCAGTCAAGCGAATACCAAACTTGTCGTTTACTACAACCACTTCACCGTGAGCAATCAGAGTTCCGTTGACCATCACGTCTAGTGACTCACCAGCGATTCGATCTAGCTCAACAACCGAACCTTGGTTCAACTGAAGTAAATTACGGATACTGATCTGAGAGCGGCCAACTTCCATCGAAATAGTCACGGGGATATCCATAATGGTATCCAGCTTACGACGCTCATCTTCAGAAATCGGAGATGATGAATCGGTTAGCTCATCAAGTGGTGCCGCAAGCACATCATCAACATCAATTGACGGCGCTGAAGGATCTTCACCAAGTGCTGCAGCCCATTCGTCTGCTAGCTTTTGATCTTCACTAGGTTCCATTACCAATTCCTATACTTTTATCTATTTTACTATTCGTCGTCATCATCACTGTTTTCGAGCTCAGACAATAAGTCTTTACCTAGAAAAGCGAGATCAGTTTTAACCACATGTGGTCTTTGAATTTTTTCCGAAATCTGTACTGCAAGCTTCTCACCAGAACGGCCCATTTTCACACGATAAGTCGGCAGTTCTTCGACAAACATGGTTGCGTGCTCAGGCATGTTCATTGGGATAACATCACCAGGGCGCAGCTCCATCAGATCACGAAGGGAAATATCTTGCTCTAGCAAATTCACGCGGAAATTGACGGGCACATCCATGATCTCATCACGCAGTGCGGTACTCCAACGAACATCGGTTTCCATCTTGTCTGATTGAACACCCGCATCAAGCAGTTCACGGATCGGCTCAACCATGGAGTAAGGCATGACAACGTGGAAGTCACCACCACCGCCATCCACTTCAATGTGGAACGAACTCACAACAATCACTTCGGTTGGGCTCACAATGTTCGCCATACTTGGGTTCACTTCGGAATCCAAGTATTCAAACTCAACCCCCATCACTGGCGACCAAGCTTCTTTGTAATCTTCAAAAACAATTTTCAGCAGTAACTGAATGATTCGTCTTTCAGTAGGCGTGAATTCACGACCTTCAATCTTGGCGTGGAAACGACCATCACCGCCAAAAAAGTTCTCTACGAGAATGAAAACCAGACGAGCTTCCATGGTGATGAGTGCCGTACCTTTCAATGGACGGAAACGAACCATGTTTAAACTGGTGGGTACATACAATGTGTTTTGGTACTCACCAAACTTCATCATCTGTACGCCGTTGATCGACACTTCAGCCGTTTTACGTAACATATTAAACAAGCTGATACGCATATGACGTGCGAAGCGCTCGTTAATAAGTTCAAGGGTCGGCATTCGACCACGGACGATTCGATCTTGAGATGAGAAGTCGAAATTGACCGCATTGTCATTTTCGGTTTCTAAGACATCTTCAACTTCTTCAACATCATCAACGCCATGTAACAGCGCATCAATTTCGTCTTGGCTTAATAAATCGGTCACAAATTACCTATTGAATTACGAAGTCAGTGAATAACACTTTTTCAATCACAGGCTGGCCAACAGCTTGAGCCAGGCTTGCTTTAATATCTTCTGTTGCCTTATTACGCAGTTCCACGCGGCCTGTTGGTGAGCGCAATTGATCAACCGTTGCCGAAGCGAACGTGGCCAGTAGCGTACTTTCTACAAGTGGAGAGTGGTAACGAGCCAGGTCTTCATTCTTACTGCCACGTACCATGAGCTGTGCTTTTATCTGAACTAGGCGATCTTTTTTGTCACCTGTCACATTAAACAAGAAGGGCTGAGGAATATTAACATACATAACCGGCTCTGCAGCGACCACAGCCGTTGCTGGCTGAGACTGAGATTCAGAGGCGCTATCGTCAGAACCTAAGAAAAAGTACAGCGCACCACCTATACCAAGCAGTAACACAACTACGGCAATAATAATTATAAGGAGCTTGCTCTTCCCTTTAGGTGCATCTTGTTCTTCGGCCATATCTTACTCTAACTTCCTGTTCTTGCGATTAACTGATGGTTCTTTTTATTAACTGTTTTTTTCCATTAACCAAGCGTTCTTAGCCTGATATTAGGCATAATAACTAATTCCATCACGCTTTGATGCGACATTCAATTCAAGATTGCTGCCACTATCAAGGTTTTCATCACCTTGCGTATCATTTGTGCGGTTAGCGCCGGATTGTTGCTCACCATTGTTGTATCTATCTTGTCCCTGACCGGAGTTCTGTTGTTGAACAGACGAATCGGCAAGCTGCAGACCTTGCTGAGCAAGCATCTCTCTCAAGCGAGGTAAGGTTTGTTCAATCACATCTCTCGCTTGCTGATTACTCACCGTAAAGTGCACGTTTGCCACGTCATTATTCATGGTCATGCGGATTTTCATTTGGCCCAATTCTGGTGGGTCGAGACGAATGTCCAAGTTCTTAAGGTTCTTAGACATCATCATTTGTACTTTTTCAGCCACTTGCTCATTGGCTAGCTCTTTGGTGAGCTGTAAGGGCGCTTGTTGAGCAGCTTGAATTTCAGCTCGCGCAGGTGCTGAACCCACCGTTGCCGTACCTTGTGCACCAGCCGCAGAAGCGATCTGCTGAGCAAAGGTCGAATCTTTAGAATCTTCTTTAGCACCCGCTTTACCCAAACCAGACAGTGCTGCTGCACCGGTGCCCGCTTTAAGAAGCGTATCAGTCGAGCCTGCTTTTGTGGCAGCTGGCGTTGCATTCATCGCCATTCCTTGCGCGGTTAAAGCTGGATCCAACGTTGCTTGCTGCTGAGGTGAAGCCACATTAGCTTGTTGAGCTGCGGCCTGTTGGGCTGCATGTGCATTATTGGCGTGCAGCATTGCCGCCTTGTCCGTAAGAGCATTGTTTGCTGATTGAGAAGCGGCCTGCGCTGACACTTGTTGTGTAGCCGTCGCTACAGCTGCTGTTGATGCTGCCGCAGCTAAGGCTTTAGTTTCGCTTGAATCCGTATTATCCCAATCGATAGCAGTGGGTTCACCAGACGCACTGTTCGCAGCCGGAGCTTGACTTAGCAAAGCTGTTACTTGTTGTTGAACGTTAGCGAGCTGTTGATTCAACAGGTCTAGGTTAGAGGTCGCTTTAGCCAAAGCGGCTTGCTCATCAACCGTCAACTTAGCGCCACTTTGTTGCTTATCAAGCAAGCTATCGACAACAGACTGCTCTGATTCGATTTGTCCATTCAATTGGTTTAGCGCTTTGGTATGGGCATCTACTTGCTTTGCCAGTTCAATATCCACGGCTGACAATGCTTGGCTCTGATCGGCGGCAACCGCACTAGCAGCATTCTTTTGGCTCAGCTCGCGGCTCATACTGGCTTCAATTTGTTCTGGAGTGACACCTTTATCCATTAACTGTCGAATTTCAGCATCAGTCAGCTGAGAAACACCCTTACCTCCGGTAAGTACAGCGATTTCAGAATCGACTTCAAGGCTCTTCTCTTGATTTGCAGCCTTAGCTTGTTGTGTCGCCTTATCGGTAACAGAAGCTCCTGCAACAGAAGCACCGGTGATATTACCTTGGGCTTGATCTGCCTGACCTTGCTGAGGCAAGCCTTTGCCGTTTGGCGCTTGATTTAGGGTTTTGTTTGCCTCATCCAATTGACCAAGCAATGTATTGCCTTCGCTCATCGCTGCATTGGCTTGCGATGCCTGCGTAGCACCATCTACCGCTGATGAACCCTGAGTTTGGGATTGAGCAATATGTTCTTTAGATTCGTTAGTTGTAGCCTGCGCATCTTTACCATCTGCCTTATCTGCACCAGTCTTATCAGCGACAGTGCTATCAGTGCCCGAATTGGCTTTGAGCTGAGCCTCAGATCCAGACACAGCCTCTGCTGATGTTTTATCAGCAGCTTTCTCGCCTTCTACTTCTGAAGCTGCTTGCTTGCTTTGCGCTTCGCTCACTTCGTCAGTAGCCTTTGATTCAGCGGAATCACCTTTGTTCGCTTCGGCTGACGCTTCACCTTCGGTAGATGTCTGTTTAGTATCAGGTTTCGCAGTGCTTTCTGTGTCTTTTGCTGCGACTTTACTGTCACTTTCTTCAAAGCCGAGCGCTTCTTTAAAGGACTCAAAGAAACCTTTAGAGTCGCCGGTTTCTTCTACCTTGGAAGAGGCAGAACCGGTGTCCAACAACGATGACATTTTGTTGGTCGCTGAATTTGAGGAAAGACTAACATTCATATATACAAGCTCTATCTACTAGCTTTGCTGCCATGAATCAGGCAACAAAAAGAAAGTCGGATGCTTTTCATGCCTTTGGTGGGCATAACGCGCAATTTTATATAAAACGGAGCAAGAAACATGCCTATAAGTTCGGTTTTCACAATATAGAGAACAGCACTGACGTCATTCGTGGCTTAGGATCACATCTTCTTTCGGCTGTATAACAGAGTCGAAAACTCATCCATTTGCTTTTGTTCTCTTCGATCTTGCAGCTTTGCTTTCTCTTTCTGCTTTTTCTCCATCAACCACTCGTAGGATTTACGTTTTTTGCGTAACTCCATCCAGTAGCTTTGGCAGTTGTCGACTTGATTTTTAAAGTGGTGCTCGGCTTCTCTCTGTTTGGATAATGTTTCATCCAACTGAGTTAAGAAGCGGTTCAAGTGACCATATTGGCTCGCCGTTAAGCCTGCCTTGCCGCGGTCAACGAGCTGCTGACAGTAATCCAGTCGATACTTTTCAATCTGCGCAACCTGCTCATAGTAGCCTTGCAGCTCAGAGTTCGCTTTGTTGAGCGCAAGTACCGCTTGGTTCTCTTGATCTTTGGCTTGATCGAGCAAAAATTCTAATGCGTTATCCATGACTAACCTTATTCACCCGTTAGCCACCCAATACATGTTTCAACATGTTGACGCACATGTCGTATGGGACGGTCTCTTTCATCTTCTGCTGCAAGTACTCATCCAGTTTTGGTTTCAACGTGAAGGCACTATCGATTGCTGGATCCGTTCCTGGCTTGTAAGCACCAATCGACACCAAATCTTGGTTTTTACGGCAGATAGACAGCACTTGCCTTACCGCTTTCGACATCAAGACATGTTCTTCAGTGGTGATTTGCGGCATAACACGACTGACGGATTTCTCAACGTCAATCGCTGGGTAGTGACCGGCATCGGCCATCTCACGAGATAACACAACGTGACCATCGAGAATTGCTCGCGACGCATCCGCAATCGGATCTTGTAAGTCATCGCCTTCGGTTAACACGGTAAAGAAAGCCGTGATAGAACCTTGTTCATCATTGCCGTTACCTGCTCGTTCCACCAGCGCAGGAAGCTTAGCGAAGACTGATGGCGGATAGCCCTTGGTTGCTGGCGGCTCACCCACAGACAGAGCAATTTCACGCTGAGCTTGAGCAAAACGGGTCAATGAATCCATGAGTAGCAGAACATCTAAGCCTTGGTCGCGGAAGTACTCGGCGACAGCCAACGCGGTTTGACAGCCTTTTAAGCGCATCAATGGTGATGAGTCGGCAGGAGCGGCAACAACAACCGAACGCTTACGGCCATCTTCACCAAGAATCTCTTCAATAAATTCTTTAACTTCTCGTCCACGCTCACCGATTAGGCCTACGACCACTACTTGCGCAGTTGTGCCTCGAGTCATCATGCCCAGAGTTACGGATTTACCGACACCAGAGCCAGCAAACAGACCGATACGTTGCCCTTTACCCACGGTTAGCAAACCATTAATGGCTTTCAAGCCGACATCGAGTGGTTCAGAAATCGGTTTACGAGCTAACGGGTTGATTGGCTCCGCATTAAATGAAGCGCGTTGCTCTGTATAGATTGGACCTAAACCGTCGAGTGGATTACCTACGCCGTCGATCACTCGACCGAGCAGTTCCATTCCAACAGGGATACCACTTTCGGTAGTCATTGGCGTGACGCGAGCGCCAGGTAAGATCCCGGTGATTTGCTCACTCGGCATCAAAAATAGGTTATCGCCAGAGAAACCGACGACTTCGGCTTCCATCTGACCAGACATGGTTTCGACTAAACACAAACTTCCGATTGGCGCTTTACAGCCGGTCGCTTCAAGCGTTAAGCCAACAACGCGTACTAACTTACCTGAGGCAATCGGTCGTGATTTTAACCCTTCGACTTTGTACTGACTGAGACGGTTCGCTAACTCACGCATTACTCATGACCCTGGTGACGGTTTGCGCCGCAGAAATTTTGAATAACGTTCTTTACACGATCTTCCATGCGGTAGTTAACGCTCGACTCACCCGCTTCAATTTGTACATCACCACGGTTGAGTGCTGGCTCTGCGACCAGCGTCCAATTACGGCAGTCCAATTCAGTCTCGCCATACGCAGAGCGAATGATCGCCACATCTTCCGGATTGAGTTTCAATGTGATTGCGTGACCAGAAATCGGCAACGACTCTACCGATTCTTTAACGGTATCTAATATGATTTGTGGGTTGGTTTGCACTTCAACATGAACCACTTCTTTGACCATGGTAAGCACCATGTCGACCAATTGCTTCTCCACCTGAGCGTTCATCAACTCTAATGGTTGAGCGAACTGGTTTGCCAGCCCCATGAAGACGGCCACCTGCTGTTGAATGTACTCTTGACCCGCGGTTACGCCTTCAAGCTTGCCGGCTTCGTTGCCTTCTTCGTGACCGGCAGCAAAACCTTCTTCTTTGCCTTTTTCATAGCCTTGCTTAAAGCCCGCCTCTTGGCCTTGATGCAGCCCTTCCTGATAAGCGCCTTGTTTAATCAGCTCGATTTGCTCTTCAGTCAGAACCAGCTCTTCATCTTCAATGGCTTCTTCAACCGTTGGCATCCAACTAGGGTCGTAGTTAAAAGCGGTTTCTTTGGCTTGTTTGCTCACGTCAGAGGTGTAGTCAGGCAGCCCCCATTTCTGAGGTTGGGCAACCGTATTATCTTCTTCAGGGCGAAGGAAGCCGCGTTTTCTATCACCTGACATATCAGTACCTATCTATGAGTGGCTTAACTGTATTGTGAATTCAAGCAGTTAAACTGAGTTAATCTGTGGTTCGAGATTGGATAAAGAAAAGCCCCAACAGTGTGGGGCTTTTGAGATTTCTGTATTAAAGGAACTCGTCGGCGCCACCAGACAGCATAATTTCACCACTGTCTGCCATCTTCCTCGCGATACCCAAAATCTCTTTCTGAGCCGCTTCAACATCAGAGACTTTGACTGGCGGCATCGCCTCAATATCGTCTCTCATCATATCGGCAGCACGTTTAGACATGTTCTTGAAGATCTTCTCACGTAGACCTTCATCTGCACCTTTAAGTGCTTTCTGTAGAATATCTTGTGGAACATCACGTAGTAGTCGTTGAACACCTTGGTCATCAACTTCAATAAGGTTTTCAAAGACAAACATCAGATCTTGAATCTGTGTTGCCATGTCTTCGTCTTGGTCACGGATTTGATCCATCAAGACGCCTTCCACATTGTTGTCCATGTAGTTCATGATCTCAGCCGCGGCTTTCAGGCCACCAATTTTGGCAGCTTGAGCACCCGCTTGACCCGCGAACTGTTTCTCCATGATTTCATTCAGTTCAGCAAGCGCCGAAGGTTGAACTTCTTCAAGGTTGGCAATACGCATCATCAGATCCAGACGAACTCGCTCTGGGAACTGAGACAGGATCTCAGCCGATTGATCGGCATCGAGGTACGACAACACAATAGTTTGAATTTGAGGGTGCTCGTTGATGATAATGCTCGCCACCTGACGAGGATCCATCCACTTAAGCGAATCCAAACCTTTCGAACCTGTGCCGAGAAGGATTTGGTCAACAAGGTTATTCGCCTTGTCTTCACCCAGAGCAGCAACTAACGCATTACGCATGAAGTCTTCGCTGCCCATACCAATGTTGGTGTACTTCTGAATATCATCTAAGAAAGCACGGTGCACAGCGCCTACTTTCTCTTGGGATAGGTCTGTAGCTCGCGCCATCGCACTACCCACACGCTGAACCTGCTTTGGCTCTAGGTGACGAATAATACCAGCAGCATCTTCTTCATTTAAACTGAGCAACAAGATCGCAGCGCGCTCATCGCCTGAGATAGAGCCGATATCCACGCTAGAGACATCAAGCACTTCACCGCCTTCAGTTTGTTGTGGAACTATTTCGTTAGCCATCTACCATCCAATTCTTAACTACTTGAGCTGCTAGCTCTGGTTCATTCGCTACAAGTGCACGTACTGCTTTCAGCACGTCCTCGTCTTTATGAAGGTTTGGTAAGTCGATACTTGAACCAAATTCAAACAGCTCACCACCTTCAATATCACCACCAATTAAGCTGGTTTCGCCGTTGGCACCAATTGGCATGCCATCAGGACCGTACATCTGTTCATCGTTGTCTGCTGCTGGGTTAAGCAGTTTCTTCATTGCAGGGCGAACAAGTACCAACACCACCACAATGATAACCAAGGCACTTGCAAACCAACGAACCCAATCATTGAAGTTTGGATGCTCCCAGATTGGCACATCAGCAACAACATCTGTTACTTGAGGTGCAAACTGCATGCTTAATACGTTGAGCAAATCACCACGAGTTTCATCAAAGCCCACCGTGCCAATCAGTACTTGGCGAATCGCATTGATCTCGCTCGCCGGGATTGGAGTATGAACCACTTCACCCGTATCTGGGTTCAAGGATTGGCGGTCTTTGATCGCAACAGAAACCGTTTGGCGGTTAACCGTGCCGCTCTGTTTACGTTCATGACTGATGGTGGTGTCTAACTCAAAGTTTCGAGTCGCTTCTTTGTGAACAGAGCCTTGACCTGTCATCGCGCCGTCTTTCATCTGAGCCACATCTTGTGGAATTGAGGCATCCGCTGGAGGCTGGTTACTCAACGCACCCGGAATACCAGCTACAGTGTTGCCGTTGTTGTAATCTTCTAAGGTGTATTCACTTCGAGTCGCTGGTGTATTCGGATCAAAACGTTTTCTGGTTTGCTCCACAGCACTGAAATCGAGCTGGATATCAACCTGAGCGGTGTAGTTACCAAACCCAAGAATAGGAATCAGGATAGAGTCAATTTTTTCACGCAGTGCTTGTTCTTGATTGCGCTCTAACTCGTGTTCT
This sequence comes from Vibrio sp. 10N.247.311.14, assembly GCF_041467715.1. Classification (NCBI taxonomy): domain Bacteria; kingdom Pseudomonadati; phylum Pseudomonadota; class Gammaproteobacteria; order Vibrionales; family Vibrionaceae; genus Vibrio; species Vibrio sp. 10N.247.311.14. Next base: position 10,786 of record NZ_JBFSVE010000046.1, on the reverse strand, counting down.
TTACGACGCGCCGCTGACATAGGGTCTTGAGAGCCTGAGCTCAACAATCGGCCATGCTGATCGGTCACCGTAATACGTGAAGTTTTCATTCCCGGAACGGCACTTGCCACCATATCCACAACAGAATCAACTTCTTGCTGCTTGAGGTTAGTACCTGTTTTTAGAGTTAGGAATACAGAAGCAGAGGCTTCTTGATTATGACGTACAAAAACACTCTGCTTCGGCAGGGCCAATAAAACCTGAGCTTTACGCACCTGTTTCATCTGCTCAATGGCTTTGGCAAGTTGTCTTTCGCGGCTTAATTTAAGGCGTTCTTGTTCTAAACGTTGTGATACACCAAAACCCATGTCTTGCATGAGGATGTCATCACCCGCGTTTCGCTCTTGATTCAAACCCGCTCGTACCATATTAAGCTTTAATGAGTTGTACTCACTCGCCGGTACTGAGATGGTATTGCCTTCAAGCGTGTACTGGATCTTTTGCAGATCCAAGTAATCAAGAACGGGGATCAATTCTTCTGTTTCGTAAGCCCCTAATGGACGCATTTCTGGCTCTTTTACCCAGAAAAACAGCATCACAATCAGCGCTACACAGATAGAGATAGAAAGGACTAAGACGACCTGACGAAGTAAATCGAGATCACCGACAGCCATATCGAACTTCGATGAACTGCGTTCACCTAGATCGGGATTTTGCCCTTCTCCGTCTAGCTCGGAGCCTGCAATCAGTGCGTGGTCGTTGCTATCGCTTACGGTTAAATCTGTTGTTTGACTATTATCTGCCACTATTTAACTACCCAACTTATACCGGCATATTCATCAGCTCTTTGTACGATTCGACCAATTTATTTCTAATTTGGATCGTCGCCTCAAAAGCCACACTAGATTTATTACGAGCAATCATCACGTCCGATAGGGATACGCTTTGGTCGCCACTATCAAAACGAGCTTGAAGATCACCTGAAGTCTTTTGTAATGAGTTCACATTATTGATGGCATTAGTCAGCATGTTGCCAAAATCTGCACCGACCGCTTGCCCCGTTGCTGCGGGACGCGCGCTGGCAGCTTCGACCATCATCGCCTGCATTTCGCCTTGTAAACCATCTATTCTCATCTACTACCTCAGGAGTCAAAATTATGACCATCTATTTAGCTATATTATTGACAGAGCAATTAGCGTGCCACACATTTAATTGACTAGATATCGTATTACACTAGTCAGAAAGCTGACACTACTAATCTATCCTCAGTTTGGGATATCTATTCCAGCATCGCGCATTTTAGCCAACTTGTAACGCAGTGTACGAGGGCTAATGCCCAGTTTTTCAGCCATATCTTTGCGTCGGCCATTACATGCAATCAGGGTTTCAAGAATGATCGCATACTCTTGATCTCTAAGCTCATTACCTAACCCTTCGCTGCTAGCCGCGATTTTATTGATTGGGTTTGCTTCGGCAATAGGCTTAATTTCTGGCGCAGCTACGTCACTGCCTTCGACGATTTGTTGTAGGCTGCTTGCGTCTTGCCAATCGACACCTTCAAGAAGGATATGCTCACCAGAGATGTTCTCTTGTTCGCTCAATATTAGCGCACGCTGTACCACATTGTCTAATTCGCGAACATTGCCCGGCCACGGATAATTGACGAGTTTGCTGATCGCTTGTGCTGACATAACGGGTACAGGCATACCAAGTTTGGTGCAGTGGCGCTCAACTAAGTGCTTGGCTAAAGGCTCAATATCGCCTTTACGCTCGCACAATGGAGGCCAAGAAATTGGGAATACATTCAGGCGGTAGTATAAATCCTCACGGAAATTCCCTTCAGAAACATACTGTTTAAGGTCTCGGTTACTGGTCGCTAATACACGAACATCCAATTTGATGCTCTTACGACTACCTAATCGCTCAACTTCGCGCTCTTGCAAAACACGCAGTAGTTTGGCTTGTAGGCTAAGATCCATTTCACTGATCTCATCCAACAGAATTGTACCGCCCTGCGCTTGCTCGAATTTCCCCGGGCAAGCTTGAATAGCGCCAGTAAATGCGCCTTTTTCATAACCAAACAGGGTCGCTTCTAACATGTTGTCTGGGATCGCCGCGCAGTTAATCGCGACAAACGGGCCATCTTTTCGGCTAGAAGCATTGTGAATGTAGCGAGACATCACCTCTTTACCAGAACCACTCGGGCCCAACACCATGACGTTGGCATCGGTTTTCGCAACTTTATCAGCCAGCATCATTAGCTTGATACTTTTTTCATCAGCAACGATAGCGTCACCATTGTCATCCGACTTTACAGGCGCATAACGGCTGACCATGTTGAGCAGCACTTCTGGCGCAAATGGCTTTGCCATATAGTCGATAGCGCCCTCTTTCATTGCAGCAACGGCATCTTCGATGTTGGCGTACGCTGTCATTAGCAATACCGGCAAATTTGGCCAATGCTGCTTAATGTTTCTCAATAGTGCCAAGCCACCCATGCCCGCCATCTGCACGTCAGATACGACAATATCAACGGAGTTCGATTTTAATTTGACCAGAGCATCTTCCGCACAATCCGCTTCCAGCCATTCATAGCCAGCAAGCGCGAGTGTGTCGACAAGGGCTTCGCGTAGACCTTCATCATCTTCGACGATTAACACTTTGCTTTGAGCCATAGGATTCTCCAGTGTAAATTCAGTTAAAACTTATTAGTCTTCAGAAGAAGCACTTCTTTCAAGCGGTAGACACATGGTAAAGCATGCGCCGTCGCCTTCTTCTGATATCAATTCCAGTCGGCCTTCATGTGCTCGACATACCATTTGTACAACCGCTAAGCCTAGACCTGTACCTTGTGAACGAGTGGTAAAGAAGGGTTCCATTATTTTACCTTGAAGCTCTTTCGGTACGCCGGGGCCACTGTCTTGCACTGATATCTTAAGCTCGCCATTTACGGGCCTAAAAAACACATCGATCTGCGATTCCTTACCCGCAATTTGAACCGCGTTCAACACTAGGTTGCTTAACGCTGAGGCGATAGCATTGGCGTTGCCGAACATTTGAGTCTGTTCGCCCTCAACTTCTTGGCAATAATCAATCTGGTTAGTTTTCAATGCCGCTTCCACCATAGGGTGAAATTCAGTGATCAATTCAGCCACAGTAAATGGCTTAACGACTTTGTTGTCACCACCTTTGGCAAACAACAGCATGTCGTTCACTTGCTTCTCTAAGTCATGCAATCTATCCATAAGCTTAGATTGAAAACGCGTTTTTGTTGCCGGCGGCAGATTTGGCGCGGCAAGGTTTGATGCATACAGCATCGCACTTGAAAGCGGCGTTCGCACTTGATGGGCAAGCGAGGCCACCATTCTACCTAATGAAGACAAACGCTGAAGATCACTCACGCGAGACTGCAATAGTCGGGTCTCGGTCAGATCGGTAATCAAAATCAGCTGACCCGTGGTAGAGGCTGAAATCGCCAAACGCACTTTTCGCCCGTTCTTCAATGAGATCTCATGACCGTCATCGTCTTTTGGGTCAAAGGCACTTTGAATCACTGAAAACCACTTCTCGCCAACCAACTCAACACCAAGAATACGATGCGCTTCAGGGTTCGCTTCTCTCACTTCGCCGTGTGTATCTAACAAGATAACCCCTGCTGGCATCACGTCGAGTACTTGCTTATAGCGCTCAACCTGCTGTTCAACAGAATCTAGGTGTGATTGATTTTCTGGTTCGTTAGATACGCGCATGTCAAAAATTTGCCTCAAATACTAAAACAGCCTGAGACGTACAACACGAGTCAGGCTATTTGCTATATTTATCACATAGTTAAGCAAGCAACAACTCGACTATGGTTTATCTGTTCACTTAGCTAGAGTTACCAAATAGCTAAAAAGTGTGTGCTAGTTTTTCGTTTTCATCGAAAACTGGACACTATCGCTGCAAGTTATATTTACGCATTTTTTCAACCAGAGTGGTTCTACGCATTCCAAGCATGTCAGCAGCACGAGCAACAATGCCGCCCTGCGCTTCCAACGCTTGATTGATCATATTCACTTCCATATCCGCGAGTAGCTCTTTCAAGTTAACCCCTTCTGGCGGTAACTCTTGAGGCGCATTAGCATTGTCGGCAATATCATCTTGCTGATCAAAACTGAAATCTTCTGAGAATAAGTCAGCAAGTGCATCACGCTCTTGCTCCTCTTCAGATCCAAAGCTATTAAACTCTGGCTGGAACTCAGGGATATCGCTGTATCGATATTTAGTTGGCAGGTGATTCACATCAACCAAGCTGTTTGGATACAAGATAACCATTCGTTCAACCAGGTTCGCTAGTTCACGAACGTTACCTGGCCAGTAATGCTCCATCAAAGAGTTGATAGCACGAGCCGTGAAACAGATAGGCATGCTGCCTTCCGCTTCCATTCGAGTCATCAGCTCTTGAAGCAACAGTGGAATATCTTCTTTACGATCTTGAAGCGCCGGCATTTCAATCGGGAATACATTTAAGCGGTAGTAAAGATCTTCACGGAACGAATCATCGTCGATCATATCTTCAAGGTTGCGGTGGGTTGCCGCAATCACTCTAACATCAGCTTGTATGGTGCTATTGCCACCTACACGCTCAAAGCATCGCTCTTGCAGTACTCGTAGCAGCTTAACTTGCATCGCCATCGGCATATCGCCAATTTCATCAAGAAACAGTGTGCCACCTTCAGCCAATTCAAAACGGCCTTTACGTGCGGTAATCGCCCCAGTAAATGCGCCCTTCTCATGACCAAACAGTTCACTTTCAAGCAAATCAGGTGGAATCGCGCCACAGTTTACAGGAACAAAAGGCCCTGAACGACGTTTAGAGTGATAGTGAATGTTACGCGCTACGACTTCTTTGCCTGTACCAGATTCACCAAGAATCAGCACGTTCGCTTCCGTAGAAGAGACTTGTTCAATTAAGTGACGTACTTCTTGAATGCCAGCACTTTGTCCTACTAGGCTGCGAAACAGGGTGTTCTTGCGTGCCGAAGACACAACTTGAACACCTTTGCGGCCTAAGAAGTCTTTACAGTGTCTTAATGCATCACTTAATTGCGGGTAGTTAAGAGGAAGTTCAAGCTCACCAACATAGTTAGTCAACTCGTCAACCGGGTGATTGTTTTTGCCAATCACCAGTAAAGGGATGTGATTGGCGTGAACAAGCTTCTCATTCAGTAATGCGTTGAAGCCTTTACCTTTAATGGTACCAATAATGCAGCCGGCCCACTGTAGTGACCAGTCAACTTTACGTGCTTGTTCAGAGCTGATTACTTCGCAGCTCTCTCCTACAAACTCTAATATTGTGCTTAAATTGTGACGATCTTGAGCGTTATCGTCGACGACAAGCAGTTTTGCCAAACCTTGCATAAGTAGGAATTATTGCCTTTATTTTGGTGCGATGCGGAAAAACGGTGAGCAACGTAGTCTATAAAACAGTGAGATGTATCAATGATTATGGTCTACGTGGACAAATTTAGGGAATCAGCAACGAAAAAAGCCATTAGGCTATCTAATGGCTTCTATTTTATTTGATTAAAAAAATAAGGCAACCAACCAATTAAGGGATATGAGATTGGTTAAAACTGCAATTTTTCTTTAAATACCTACGTCAGCGGACGTCAAGTTGTGATATTCGTTCGGAATTTGGTCCCAAGCGCTCTTAATTTCGCGAATAATATCGATAACATCATCAATAGGCTGTGGGTCATTTTTGTGATTTGCCGCAGAAATTTGCGTGATCATGAACTCATAAAGTTGATCTAGGTTTTTCGCAATATCGCCACCATCGTCCATAGATAGGCAACTACGTAGGCTAATAATGATATCTAGAGCCTTACCAAGTCGCTCACCTTTCACTGGGATGTTGCCTGCTTGCATTGCCGCTTTGCCTTGAATCAAACGCTCGATAGCACCGGCCATTAGCATTTGTACAATCTTATGCGGTGAGGCAGCCGTTAGCTGACTATCCACTGATACCTTTTTATATGCCTGTAAAGAACCGCGCATAGTAAACCTCTTCTATAAAAACTTTTTGTATTGTTGAACTGATTTAGCGCCGTGACGGTATTTATGTAGGGTCTTACCTACTCGACTCGTCTCAGACTGCATCAATTCGACTAATTTTCTGGTTCTGGTAATGGCTTCAAACCATTCAGAACTTTGCTTAACGTCGGGATGTGAGTCGATTATTTGAAGCACGTTTTGCAATAACTGTTCTCTGTTATCGACAAGCTGCGTTATTTCTTCAGCATTAATTTCACTAAATTCCAGTTTAGAGATAATTAGTTGATCGAGTTCACAAAGCTCTTGTAGCTGGCTATTCATCTATTAGCCCAACGCATTCATCATACTGCCCAGCTGAGATTGCATCTTACTGGTCGCATCTTGCATGGCTGTGAACTTAGAGTGGGTACGGCTCTCTAGGCTGTCCATGCGGCGGTCGAGCGCGCTTTGGTCATCAACCAAACGGTAGTTTTGCTCGACCAAGCTCTTTTCTCTAGTACGGATTGAACCCGTGATACCTGTGATACCTTGAATCGCATCTTCCACTTTTTTGGCGAAACCGTTGTTGCCACCAAAGAACTCACCCAACTTATCAAAGTTATTGTTGAGTTGACGGTCAAGCATATCGTAGTTGATTTCTAGCGAGCCTTGTCTTGTGGTGGTGATACCGAATTCAGTCAAAGACTTTAGATTGTCTGGCGCACCTTCGATACTTGATGAGAACACCCCTTTCAATCGGGAGTCGGCGTTACGCACTGTACTGTCACCAGAGAGCGGGCCTTTTTGACCAGTCGTTGGATCAACACCCGCGAGGTCTTTCGACACTTGATAGAACTGGTTATAAGAGCTCACAAAGGATTCGATATCTTGGCGAACACTGTTACGGTCGTACTCCACACCAATTTCTGCCGGCGGCTTATCTTTTGGCGTTTTTCCTTTCACCGTAATATCAATACCTTCAATGGCATCTTCAATCACATTGTTATTACTAGAGAGTTGAGCAACACCATCTAGGACAACCATAGAATCTTGGCCAGCCTGAACTTCAGTCATTCCACTATAGGTATCAAAAGATTGCTGTGCTTGTTCAAGGTCTGCTTGCGCTTTATCGACCTTCTCTAAGAGCTCGCGCTCTTCGGGTTCTAATTTGGCACGCTCAATTTTCTTGGCTTGCTCTGCGGTGAGTTCGCCTTTTTGAATTTTCTCAGCCAACTCCGCTTTTTCTTGTGAAATCTTCTCTTCGATACGCGCTTGCTCAGCCTCAAGCTTTTGTTGGGCTTCTTTCGGTGTCACGTAGGAATCCGTCAACGTACCTGAGGCAGCATTTGACCATCCCGGTACATCAGGTGCCTTCTCTATTGCTTTTTCATCAAGCTCAAGTTCTGGTGTATAGTAAGAGTCAAGAAGCGTACCAGAGGCAGTTTCCGTCCAACCTGGGATATTGTCTTCAGGCATGACAGATTTTGCCGCTTTAGCTGCATCAAGAGCTGCTTGGCCGTCGGCGGCGGCTTGTTCTCCGTAGCTAAGGCTTTGAGAGTCTTCGTCAGCAACGGAGGTAGAATCAGTTTGGGATGCAGGGATGACATTGCCATCTTTATCGAGTGTTTCATTCGCATTTGGGTCATCGCTAGCGATCACTTCATCGATGAGTTCAACGGCTTTTCCTGCAGGGGTTAGAGCTAGAATATCTTGAGCAGCAACGCGCGCTTTCTCTAGCGCTTTAACACGTTCTTCAAGCGTTTTGTATTCGAGTTTTTTTAAGGGATTGGCAGCATCTGACTCAACATTAATGCTGATCTGCTGATCTGAACCAGACTGGTTCGAGGCAATAATAAGTCTTGGACCTTCGACATCGTTGATAATAGATGCACGAACGCCTGGGTTGCTATCTGCACCGTTGATACCACGAACAACTTCGATAAGTCTCGATCTGTCGCCAACTTGCACGTCAAAGCTGTCATCACCAAGCGAAACCTGCAGCTTACCTGGGCCAAATTTCATGTCCTCTGACAGTACATCAGAAGCCACTTTATGGCTTTGGGCAAGCTGCAACACATCGATGGCATATTTGCCAGCGATCGCTTCGGTAGTCGCGGTTGCAGAGACAAGCGCTTCATCGGTACTTTCCACTGTTCGCACAGCAAAAGCTTTTTCCTGACGAAAGTTTGTCATCAGGTTTTTCATCGAATCAAGGGATTCTCTGAGTCTTCCATAGGCACTAATGCTGGTATCGATTCGCGTTCGTTCATTGTCGATTCGTTGCTGTTTAGGTACACGCTCCGAATCAACAATTTTGCTGACCATGGAATTGATATCCATGCCAGACGAAATCCCCATTGGGCCAAAACTCATTAAATCACCTCAATAATACGACTTAAACCTTCACCTCAAATATTCGACTATTCGAGTTTTGGGCTGCTAGGCGTCTTAGAATTTCAAGCATTTCTTCATCAGGGATCTGGCGAATAATATCACCGGTTGTGGTCTCATAAATGGTAACCACATCTCTCCCAGATTCTTCATCGACCTTAAAAGCCACACCTTTATTGAGAGAGGAGATAAACTCGTTTACCTTCTCCACCATTTTGACTCGCTCTTCATCATTTAACTCTTGTCTATGTTGAGCTAATTGAATCGCCGCTTCGGTAGCTTCCTCTTTCGATTTCTCTACCTTGTCATAAGATGTTGCTTCTTTTAGTCGCGAAAGACTCGACGCACTACTACCTTCATCGCTTGCAATTTTAATGCCATTAGGTGAGCCATAAGGCTGGATGTTCGATGCGTTGGATGATATTTCCATAACACTCTCCCTCCCTCCTTTATGAGCCATACAGTAAAACTCTACCCAGAGTAGAGTTTACCGCTACTTACCGAGGTAAGTTTAGCCCAATAAGCTTAGAGCTGCTGATGGTGATTGTTTCGCTTGAGCTAGGATAGAAGTACTCGCCTGTTGTAGGATTTGAGACTTCGTCATTGCCGTTGTTTCTTTCGCGTAATCGGTATCTTTGATACGACTCTTAGATGCATTAACGTTTTCGTTGATGTTGTCTAAGTTGCTGATTGCATGGTCAAAACGGTTTTGGAAAGCACCTAGAGAAGCACGTTGGCTATCAACAGATTTTAGAGCACCATCAATGATAGATACTGCTTCGTTTGCACCTGCAACAGAAGTTACGTCGATATCGTTAACGGTAACGTCTTTACCAGCACCGATACCTAGTTCGCCCGCAAGGCTGCCGCCAAACTCAACATCACCTTCAACTTTTTGGCTTGAAGCGAAAAGTTGCAGTTTACCGCCTTCACCCACAGACGCTTTAACGTCTTGGCTTTGACCATTGATGTAAGTTGCTAGCTCTTCGATATCGTTGCCTTCTTTAGCAGAGATAGATAGCTCTTGCGCTTCACCAAACTTATCGTTGTATTTGATTGTTAAATCAGCACCCGCACCTACACGCCAAGATGCATCTTTACCTTCAGTAACACCGTAGCTCTTACCACCCATGTCTTGAGTGTCAGTACGCATGTTGCTCATAGAAAGCATTACCGCTTCACCTGAGTCAGCACCGATTTGGAAAGATTGGCTACCGTAAGTACCGTTAAGAAGCTTGTTACCACCAAAAGAGGTTGTTTCAGCGATACGGTTAAGTTCTGTGTTTAGAGCAGAGACTTCTTCTTGGATAGCAACACGCTCAGACTTGCTGTTTGAACCGTTTGCAGATTGAAGAGAAAGGTCACGCATACGTTGCAGAATGTTGGTTGACTCATTCATCGCACCTTCAGCTGTTTGTGCAATAGAGATACCGTCATTCGCGTTTTTCACAGCCATATCTAGGCCACGACTTTGCGACGTTAAGCGGTTAGAGATTTGTAGGCCTGCAGCATCATCTTTTGCGCTATTGATTTTATAGCCAGAAGACAAACGCTCCATTGATTTTTGAGTACCTTCAGCCGCGCTATTTAGGTAGCGCTGAGCCGTCATTGCAGACACATTTGTGCTTACATTAATCGCCATAGTTGATCTCCTTTAGGCATTTTTTAATGTACTTATGTGACTCTCACCTCACACAAATACATGTCAATTTTGTTTATGCACCAGTGTCTCTCTCACCTTACATTGGTACATATCATTTCTCTCAATCCCTTTAACGGCGCCTTAATTAGAAGCTTTAATAAAAAATGCGCTTTTTTTCATATTCTTTTCAACAACAAAGGAAAGTGTGATCGGGCTTCAATTAATAGGGCGACATTCGCTAAAGTTGCCCCATTATTTAAGTTAATCAGCGTAGTGTTGAATATAAAGTCAGAAGAGATCCCTGATATCTCGTTCTACTCGATTCTGGGGTGACGAAAGACTGCTTCGATGTAGTAAGCGAGGAAACCATCATTTCCCAATTCCCGTCACTCCCTACAGTGAGGAGCGAGCGTGATAGGGAATCTCGCTTTCCAATCAACGACCAACACCAAAACTCCCCCCTTCTCCAAATTGCAGGCAATAAAAAACCCAGCCGAAGCTGGGTCTGTTTAGCGCTCATCTCTCACCACGAGCTAATTTGTGGAAGCCTAACGTTGACGCTTATAGTCAATGTGGCTTTTTAATCGATTAACCTAGTAGGCTAAGTGCCGAGTTCGGAGCTTGCTTCGCTTGAGCAAGAATCGAGCTTGAAGCTTGAGAAAGGATCTGAGATTTAGTCATCTGAGTCGTTTCTTTCGCGAAATCGGTATCTTTAATACGGCTCTTAGATGCGTTAACGTTCTCGTTAATGTTGTCTA
>NZ_JBFSVE010000045.1:0-45135 GCF_041467715.1 Vibrio sp. 10N.247.311.14 | reverse complement strand
TTGGACATAAAAAGACCCCCAATAATTGGTGTCCAACTATTGGGGGTCAGTTCATTATGAGCGGCTTTTTGCTATCTGATGCTTTCTAAAGTGAACACAGTTCGCAATTAGTTTAGTCCACACTGCATACCAAACTATTCGTAAATGCTGTATGAAAAATACTTACTTGCGATTTTTTGATGCTGACCATTGTCGATCAAGCGCTGGATACCGTCATCAATAAGATCTTTGAGTTCATTATCTTGTTTTCGTACCGCGACACCAATACCACGCCCGAACCATTTTTCTTCTGTAAATTTAGGACCCGTAAAGTGGTAGTCCTTACCTTGCTCCGTTTCAAGAAAGCCCGTATTGAGTCCCATAGAACCACCAAACACGCTATCTAGGCGCCCGTTGAGTAAATCGGTAAAGGCTTCGTCGAATGATCCATAACGCTTGATATCTACATTTGGGTAGATCTCGGAAAGGTATTTGTCACCAATGGTAGCGCGCTGAACTCCAATTGTTAGTTCATTTAAGCTGCCGTCATCCATATTGATTTCACGCCCTTTTTCCATGACAAAACGAGTGGGAACTTTAGCGTAAGGCATCGTGAAGTTAACTTTCTTTTCACGTTCTTCGGTAATTGTCATAGCCGCTATAATTGCATCGTTTTTACGGCTTAAAAGCGAAGGGATAATCCCGTCCCAGTCAGTTTTTGAGATGATACATTTTACTTCTAATTCGACACACAAGGCGTTGGCTAAATCGACTTCAAACCCCTCTAATTCACCATCTTGCGTTGTCCAGCTGAATGGTGGGTATGCTCCTTCCACCGTAAATCGGATTTGCTTCCAATCTTTTGCGTAAGTAAATACTGAGAAAACACTGACGAATACAACAAATATCCACTTCATTTTTATTTCCTTATAGTTTTAATGGATAAGTTGGTTAATCAAATGTTAAAGAATATCAATGTTAATGCATATCATTGTGAGCAAAGGCATTAGATAACTTCTGGAACTCTTGCTTCCCAAACTAACTACACGACTTTTTCTTATCTAAATTTCTATTTATATCTTTCATAAACAGTAGCTTGCTGTACTTCTCGCAAGATCTTTAAGATACTCACCTTTGATTTATGTTGTATCTGAAACAAAAATCAATACAATGAGCGCATTATTTTGTTGCAGGTGAAACATTATGGCTAATAAAGCGTATCAATGGATGCTCTATCTAACACTTGGCACCAGTGCCTTGTTTGCTCTTTTCTTGGTGGCAAGTGACAACCTTGCGCCGTTCACAACTCAAGCTCAATTGCACATTCCAACCAGCCGTATTGCTGCAGAAGTGTCGGCGCCAGTGGTGGAGTTGGCTGTTAAGAATGGTCAGGATGTAAAAAAAGGGGAACTGCTAGTTCGCTTAGATCCAACTCGTTTTGAATTGGCGTTAACTCAGGCTGAAGCGGCTTTGGTTGAAGCAGAGCAAAGCTATGAAGCAAACAAGCAGCACTTGCATGGCGCGGAAGCGACGTTACGTCAGCGCCAACACGAAGCTCTGAATGCCGAGAGAAAATTGAAGCGTAACCAGCAATTGATTTCGAGAAAACTTGTTAGCCAAGAAACGCTAGACGATAGCCGATCGGACACTATTGTAAGACAGCAAGCCGTCGAAGCTGCGCAAGCCGATATTGAGCAGATAAAAGCTGAGCTTGAGAAAAGCAGCGACAACGGTGCTTTGGCTGTTGCTCGAACTCGCGTTGAACTGGCGCAATTGGATTTGGACAAAACGACAATCGTCGCGCCTGTTGATGGCGTAATCAGCAATCTCAACCTTAACTCAGGAACCTATGTTGGCGCTGGCAGCCCCGTTTTGTTTTTGGTTGATCGCCAGCATGCTTGGATTAACGCAGACTTCAACGAAAAGGGCAGTGCAAATCTGACTGCGGGAACAACCGTTCGTTTGGTGTTTGATGCAATGCCTGGTGAGGTGTTTGAGGGAAATATTCAAGGTCGTGAACTGGCTATCTATGATGCGAGCAGCGACAACAGCGGCCTCGCGAAAGTCGTGAATGATGATCGCTGGATTCGAGACCAACAAAAAGTGCGTACACAAGTAACGTTGCCGTCACTTGATCACTCATTGTTCTCAGGCTCTAAAGTGAGCGTGATGGTGGTGCCTGAAGCGACGTTTTGGGATGTGATCGGAAGTGCATGGATGGAAGTGCTAGCTCGCATTCGTTACCTAGTTTAACTGTGCTCTTCAATCATCGACTAACTGACTACCCACTGACGAAATAACGATTTACGACCTAAGAGGCAGATTATGAATAACGAAGTTCGAGGCCCGATTAACTGGTCTGAAGTAGCTTGGATCAGCGCTATCGTGTCTTTGGGTATGTTGGCTCAACTTTGGCTACAGCTAGGTGTTGCGGCGTACCTCGCTCTTTATCCGGTAATGGCGGCGACCAAGATTAACGACTACTCAGTGAGAGGTATGCTCAAAGCGTTTCTCCCTATCTTGGGTGTCGCTTGTGTGGCTCTGCTTGTCGATCAGTTATTTGCCTCACACCCGGCAGTGGTTTGGGGGATCAGTTTATGGGTATTTGATTTAGCAAGAAGGTGGGCCGACACGCCTGCCAAACTTGGGAAAATCTACATCCCATTGCTCAATTGGTTTTTGGTGATTGTGTTTGCACAACATGGCCCAATGCCGATGACGGACTGGGTTCGCGATATAGCAGTGAGCATGGTGACGACCATGGTTGTGGTGAGATTTGTGATGCTGTTCTTAAAGCCGCCCAAAGCGATGTCGCCGCTGCCAATGCAAAGTGTTCCTGTGACGTACCAGCAGCGAGTGATATATGTGGTCATGCTTGGAGTTGGTTTAGCATTTTTGATGATGGTCGATTTGATTGCCGCGACGTTCTGTATGATGCCTGTGATTATTGCGGCTGCGCAAAGTGAACGCATGAACTATCAAATGGTGGTGAAAAACTGTTTACAAGCCCACGTTGGTGGTTGTGCATTGGCGTTGGTCTTCGTAACCTTGTTAGCGGGGCAACACTCCTATAATTGGGTGTATATCATTGGACTAACAAGCTTGGTGACCATGATAGCAATTTGGATCAGCGGCAGTCGTGGTGGCGTGCGAGGTATGCATACTGAAGCGATGTTAGGAACTATGCTACCATTGCAACTCTATGTTTCAGCAACCGATCTTGGTTTGCAAGATACCTACTTTCGTGCAGAGTTAATGTCCATCGTGTTGGTATTATTAGTGGTCTGCCAAGGAATTATATATGGAAAATCAACCAGCATTATCCATCACCGGAATTGATGCACTCGACAGCAATCCTATGTTCTTAATGGGCTTTGCTTACAAACAGTTTCGAGCTCAAGTCACCGCTGAGATGGGCACCACTTCGGGCATTTCTCTAGAGATGTTTGGTGCGCTTCGAGTGTTAGATAAGCATGGCAAAATCACTCAGCAAGAGTTAACCAATTACTTGCTTCGAAATCGCTCTGTGACCAAGCGTTTGGTTGATAACGCGATTAAGCTGAACCTTATTGAGGCCAGCAAGAGTGAAACGAACAAGAAGGTAAAACTTCTTTCTTTAACGGAAGAGGGCAAGAAGCTTGCCGAATATTGTGAGCCTATGGTCGATAGTATCAGCGAGCAGTTTCAGAGTGCGTTGAGTGAAGACGAATCCAAGCAGTTACAGACCTTGTTGGCTAAGCTTGTAAAAACAGACCAATTCGTCGACTGATTATGCGATCGAAGGTGTGGGTCTAATAACAATCGAATAAAGAGTAAGTGACATGACATACAAAATATTAGCGATGCTAATGATTAAGCTGTTGTTTACGTTTCGTGGCAGTAAACCTACGTCTAAAATCCCCGCCTCTGACTTTGATGCCGAACGCTTCGCTGGTACATGGTATTCCGCTTGTTTTATCCCGCATCCATTGCAATCAAAGCTCGGTTCTTTGTCGTTTAGCTTTTTATTTGAATCTGACGGTAATCTTAAGCTGACAACTCGAGGCTACAACGCGAAAAAGAATGAGTGGAAGACCAAAGAACAAGCCGCAACATTTAAGGGCTCTCAAACCGAAGCGTGGTTTTCAGTCGAAGCGAATAGCCCTTATGAGAAGCAGAGAAAGGTAATTTTCTTGAATGAAGATTACACTCAGGCTTTGTTGGTGGGTCCTACCAAAAATACCTTACAGATCTTGTATCGCACTGCAGAGTTCACCAAACAAGACTTAGACTCGCTGATTGAACGGGCGCAGAGCATGGGTTTTAAAACCAGTAAGCTAGTTCGTGTGTCACAACATATCAATGATGTGCCTGAACAATAAAGTAAGTTCGGCTAGTCCTGACTAGGTAGCTCGGCTAATAAGCAAACAACATTGCTAACCCGTTCTAATTCGCTGGCAACACCACTGCCGACGCTTCTTCCTCTGAATCTTCTTTGCCTTCTACTTGGTCAGCAACCCAATCGATTGTCTTGGTTAAATAAAGCTTATTAGTTTCGGTGTCACACCAACTTTTTGATAACCCTCTTCGATTGAATTCACTGCCAATTGCTGCGAGTGTCTGGTTGCTTGAGCGCCCGTAATACAAGGTGTCGCACAGTTGCAGGTCCGACATCGATTGAGGATATGTATTGACTGACGAGGAGTTCATGCTCAGTGCTTTGGATTGGTTATGAGTGCACCCTGCTAGGCTCAGGAAAAAGAAAAGGATCAGTGTATTTTTCATGTTGTATCAGGTCTGTTGCCGATGATTTGAAGACAGTATTGGCATGTATGATTAAATTATTGTCAATTTTTCGCCAACTATTTATAGACCAAGACTTTCCTCCCAGTTAGAAAGCGTTATTAAGCCAGTGATAAAAACGGTCTTAACAAGCAAAAGCGCAATTTTGTACAAAAGCTGAAAGAGACAATAGAGTAGACTGATAAG
Organism: Vibrio sp. 10N.247.311.14; assembly: GCF_041467715.1. Classification (NCBI taxonomy): domain Bacteria; kingdom Pseudomonadati; phylum Pseudomonadota; class Gammaproteobacteria; order Vibrionales; family Vibrionaceae; genus Vibrio; species Vibrio sp. 10N.247.311.14. Next base: position 40,188 of record NZ_JBFSVE010000045.1, on the reverse strand, counting down.
TCGCTCGATAATTAACAGGCTTAGGAATTGTTATGGAGAACAATAAACGCTCTAAAGAAAAGGCCGAATATAAGATAACCGAAGAGCTCGGCGGCCTTGAAATTCTTAATGCTGAATACGAAAAGCAGAACTTCTCGCGCCACAGCCACGAGGGCTATACGCTGGGAGTCATCGAGCAGGGCGCTCAGCGTTTCTATCGAACGGGCGGACATCATATTGCGCCACAAAATGCGATTATTCTGGTCAATGCCGACGAAGTTCATAGCGGTCACTCCGCCACTGAAGGCGGTTGGGCGTATCGAGCCATGTATCCACTCCCAGATCAACTTGCCAAGATCACTCAAGAGCTAAACCTACCCAATTACGGCGCGCCTTACTTCCCAAGAGCGGTTGTTGAAGATCCTGAACTCGCCAATCAATTGAGATTAGTCTTTAACACGATTGATGAATCTGACAATCGCTTGTTAAGAGAGACCTTGATGTACGGGATGTTGGTTAAACTGATTAGCCGACACGGAAAATCGCCGCTTAACCCTCAACTCGACGGAAAAACTCAGCGCCAGCTTGTCTTGGTGAAAGAGTTCTTAGATGATTTTCCACAAGCCGATGTGTCCCTAGAGGAGCTGTCTAAGTTAGCGGCATTGAGTCCGTTTCACTTAGTGCGTTCTTTTCAAAAAGAGTTTGGTCTTCCGCCACATGCGTATCAAATCCAATCTCGGTTAAGGCTTTCGCGTAAGTTATTGAAACAAGGACATACCATTTCAGACACCGCGCAAGAGTCTGGCTTTCACGACCAAAGCCATTTTCATCGACACTTCAAAAAGGCCAATGGCTACACGCCGGGGCAATACATTAAAATGCTCTAAATCGGACACCTTAATTGGTTCGCGAAATCGAGCAAGTTTGTACAATCGAACCGACTCCACTCTTCTTACATTGAATAGCGAATGTAAAGAGAGAAAAGAATGATATGGATAGTGAAACAATGGATAGACGAACACAGTTATGGAAAGGCGTTTTAGCGGGAATGCCTTTGAGTATTGCGGTAATCCCTTGGGGAATTCTAGCCGGTTCATATGCGATAGATGCCGGATTGAATCAACTTCAAGCGCAAGCGATGTCGGCTATTTTGTTTGCTGGCTCAGCGCAACTTGTCGCTGCGGGTATGTTCAAAGCGGGTATTGGTTTAGGCACTATGTTGTTGACCACACTGTTCATCACCTCAAGACACTTTCTGTATAGCGTATCGATGCGTGACAAAATTAGCCATCTTCCTGCGCGTTGGCGTCTATTACTCGGATTTTGGCTCACCGATGAGCTGTTCGCGATTTGTAGTGGGCAGTCTCAGAAAGAATTTAATCGCTGGTATGCTGCGGGTGTAGGCGGCGGTTTTTATCTCGTTTGGAATATTGCGAGCTTTGTCGGCATTGTCGCGGGAAGCCAAATTCCTTCGCTTAATGAGATTGGGCTCGACTTCGCGGTCGCAGCAACCTTTATCGCTTTGGTGTTCCCATTAATCCGAACTCTACCCGTCGTTGTGTGTGTTGTGGTTTCATTGGTCACTTCGGTTGCCATGTCGGTTAACAATATTGAGGGCGGGCTAATGATTGCAGCGATTGCAGGTATGTTAGCGGGCTTTTTGAGTGAATCGTTCCAAGAGCGAAACAACGGTAACAAGACAATCGTGGAGGGGAAATAGAGATGATTTGGTTAACGATATTCCTCATGACTGCGATTGTTTTCTTTAGTCGGTATCTGTTTCTTGAGCCTGCAATCCCGCTTCGACTCAATCAAACCGCAAGGCGCCTATTGCGCTATTCAAGCCCAGCGGTGCTGACTGCGATTTGGGGGCCAATTGTATTTGCTCCTGAACAAACATTTTGGCCAAGCCTTGAAAACCCATACTTGATAGGCGCGGTGGTGACTGGCTTATTGATTTGGAAAACAGGCAATGTGCTACTAACGATCGGAGTTAGCATGGCGGTGTTTTTGTTCTATAACCTTGTCGCGGTTGATTACCTTTTCTCGTGAGCTTCAACTTCAATGTCAACTTAGGCTTTGTGTTTCTCCTATTATTTAAGGGCTGTATAAATATGATTACTTGTTATGTTCGATATGTGATTGATCCTAAAAAGGTAAATGAGTTTGAGGCATACGCAAAAATGTGGATTCCTCTGGTCGCTAAATTCGGGGGCCAACACAATGGTTATTTCTTACCGTCGGAAGGGGCGAACAATATTGCCTTGGCGCTGTTTACCTTTGAAAGTTTGGCTGCCTATGAAGAGTATCGGATTAAATCGTTGAACGATGCTGAGTGTATTAAAGCGTTTGAATTTGCAGACGAAGTTGATTGCATCGTGAGTTATGAACGCAGCTTTTTTAGACCTGTTTTAGAGTGATAGACCTTGCAACGTATAGCGTGGTGGCATCTAATGTACTGATTCACTGTTTGTGTGTTTAGGTTTTGGTAAGGAGTTAGTTTGGCTAAGAAATATTATGTGGTTTGGAAAGGTCGCACACCGGGTATTTTTACCACTTGGAACGAGTGTAAATCCCAAGTCGATGGTTTCGCTGGTGCGAGATATAAATCGTTTCCAACACTAGACGAGGCTGAGTCTGCTTTCGGTGGTAAAACGTCGTCTGCGTCAGGTTCTACTGCGAAAAAGCCAAGCTCTGCGGGTAAGTCGACGAAAGCTAAGGTGCCGCCTCTTTCGGAGCAGCAAATCACAGATATGCCTTTTGATATCAAGATCTTTACCGATGGTGCGTGTGAACCAAACCCTGGTGAAGCAGGGACGGGGTTAGCGGTATACCAAAACAACCAATTAACCGAATTGTGGTATGGCTTGTATCAACCTGTTGGTACCAATAATACCGCTGAGTTGCATGGCCTTAAACAGGCGTTTTTGCTCGCAAAAGAGAAGCTAAACGCGGGTCTGTCTGTAGCGATCTATTGTGACTCTAAGTACTCGATAGATTGTATTACTAAGTGGGCAACGGGTTGGGAGAAAAAGGGCTGGACTAAGTCGGGCGGCGAGATCAAAAACCTCGATATTATTAAGCCGGCGTATGCGCTCTACCAAGAGCTGGCTTCAAAAATTACCATCTACCATGTGAACGGACACGTTGGTATTGAAGGTAACGAATTGGCCGATAGAATGTCGATTGTGGCTATTTCATCGAAAGAGCAACAACTCGCTCAATATCGTGACATCGACGATATTGAGTCTATTTTGGCACTGCGAGCAGGCTAGTTAGACTTCTTAATGAAAAGCTACTGAAAGCATAAGTCGCGATCATTGGGCAGTGCTAAGTTGAGCGTTACATTTCAAATTGATGTAGCGCTCTTTTGTTTTTGTGGTGCTCCGTTTTCTTATGGTGCATAGTCGTTCTTGTGAGACGCAGCAGCCCTTGCGATGCTTACTGCCTGAGTTCATCCTTATTGAGCAGGGTTCTCTATCCAACGAGATAATTGCTGAGCTTGTTTGATCGAATTAAAACTGTCTTTCACTCTCTCACGTGCCTTTAAACTCATCGATGTTTTATCGTTACTGCTCAGCTGCGCGAAACGCTCAATCGCTTCTCTTAATTCTTCCACGTTTTTTTCGCTAACCACAAAACCTGTCTCTGGTGAGACGATCTCTTTGCATCCCATGATGTTGGTGGTAATGACTGGCGTTCCCACAGCCATCGCTTCTTTTAAAACCAGAGGCCCTGTATCCACACATCCGGTTTCGGAAAAACAGAAGGGCGCGATTAGGCTGTCATAATTCGATAGTTTCTCTTTCACCCATTCATGAGGCTTAGCGCCAAGAAAGGTCACGTTTCGAGTGAGCCCATTTTCTTTGACCTGTAACTTTAATTGTTGCTCTAAATCGCCAGTACCGATGATATCGAGATGAATGTCGAGAGGTTCGGCAATCGGCGCCAATGCATCAATAAGATGGTGGATACCTTTTTGCTCCACTAATCGGCCAAGGAAAATAAAGCGAAGTTGCTTCGTTTCGGTTTTTGGGTTGAGTTGGAACTGTTTGGTATTAACTCCGCAATGCAGGAGCTTAATGTTTCCTTTCGCCATGGTATTGAAGTCAGCAAGCATGTCTTTACACACTGCAACCACAAAATCACTCGATGAGATTTTATGTTCAATGTCATAAGCGAACTCGTAAACATCATGACCATGAGCAACGAACGAACAGGTGATATTCAGCAGCTTTGCCGCGACGATGGCGTGAGCTGTGGTGTGCTGACAGAAATGCGCATGTACGTGTTCGACGTCGTTTTCCGCGAGTTGCAGCGCTAATTTAAACCCATAAGCGAACAGTGACTTTTTCGGCATGCTGGTTTGCTTAGAAATAAATGAGACAGCCTTGATGAAACCTATCCAGTTAATGCTGGCGACTTTACCCTTCCGAACATTTTTACCTATTTCGACAATGTCGTAGTCGAACTGTTTTTCACTGTTTTCAATTTTGAACGTCATTACACACACATCGTGCCCACACGCTTTCACAGAGTCGACTTCTGTTTGAATGAAGGTCTCACTGAGTACTGGGTAGGTTGGCGCCACAAATGCTACTTTCTTCATTCCTTACTCCTCAAATCCATATGACTAAAACTATCAAGCCAAGGTAATAACCAATAAAGCAAGATACGAACCAAGATCGAATCGTAGCTTTGGAGGGCTTTCTGATTGCTTTTCGAAGGTTACCCCTTAAGAGGTGGCTCGTTTTCTCAAATTGATAATCAAATTGGAGTTGCAGTTTTTTTGAACATCTGTGTTTGGTCGTCATTTTGAGAATGGACGCGTAGGTGACTGATATAGAGGTGATTTTGTAGTAAGACACTCTCGGCATAGAACATGCAACGTCAGCCATATAACGTATAAATCTGAGGGCGTCATTATGGCTAAAGTAAGTGTTGTTATTCCTACCTACAATTGTTTGGATTACCTGCCGAAAGCGATTGGTAGTGTACTAAAGCAGACTCATCAAGATGTTGAGCTGATTGTCATTGACGATAACAGTAACGATGGAACGTCGACGTATCTTGCTTCTATAGACGATGAACGCATTATTACGTTGTCCACATTGGGTGTTGGTGCGCCTCAAGCGAGAAACCTAGGGATTGAAAAGGCGACCGGTGAATACATCGCTTTTTTAGACGCAGACGATTTCTGGTTTCCTGAAAAAATTGAGCGCCAACTCGAATTTCATCAACGTTACCCTGATCTCGCGATGAGCTTTACTAACTACGAGCATCTTACTGAAGATTACCAAGTAATAGTCGACTGCTTTAGTTACTGGTCGCAGTTTCAAGATCAAGATGAGCTGTTCATCAATATCGAGAACCCGTTGGAGTTCATCATAGAAAATAACGTGATTGGAACATCAACGGTCATGGTGAAAGCGGATGTGTTTTCTCAAACAGACAGTTTCAATGCTGACATCAAGTATGGGGAAGATTGGGAACTGTGGCTTCGAATGAGTGAAAACCATCAGATCGGTGTGTTGAACTCGGTGCAGGTTGGCTACTTGATGAGAGCGAGCTCTGTTACCCAAACTGAAAGTCTTAAATTGAGAAATTTGCAGTCTATAGAGACTATTCTTCAACATTACCAAAATGACAGTCAACGATGGAATCTACCCACTTCTAGCTTCAAAATCGCAAAGGCGAGAATACTGGAAGGTTATGCTGACTATTATCGAGGTTTACAACAGAATAGACAGGCTATTGCCTACAGTTTCCGTTCTTTGGTCATGTCACCTCAAAAACGCACATTGCGACACCTAATTGGAGACTGTAAAAGTTTCCTAAAGCCAGCTTGGTAAGGAAAAGGTGACGACTATGGGTTCTTTAAAGCAGTCGGCTTACTACGCCATCGGTATATTAATGATGAAAGGGATTTCATTGGTGATGATCCCGTACATTACGCACAATATGACGTTGGCAGAGTATGGTTCCTTAGAAGCCATTGTCTTGCTGGCAGACATTGGGACGATATTGTTCAGCTTCGGTATTGTCGATGCCATGTATCGTTATGTGGGTGTCGCCGAAGGTGATGAAAAGCAAAAGCTCGTCTCGAACTGCTTCACATTGAGCGTGCTGGTGTGCGTGCTTGGGGGCGCCTTGATTGCCCTCAGTATGCCGTTGTTAATCTTAATGTTGCCAGTTGAATTCCAGCCTTACCAGATACTGCTTCTGCTTATTCCTACCATGCTCGATGGGGCGATTTCTATCCCGCTAACGCTGATGCGTATGAACGCGATGGCGAAACGTTTTTGCATGCTCAATTTGTTGAAAGCCGGTGTTCAAGCCATCATGACTTTTGTTTTGCTTGAGGCTGGATACGGTATAGATGGCGTGTTGATTTCAGCTGCGGTATCCAGTGTGTTGCTAATGGTTTGTTTAGTGCGTTATCAATGGCAAGAGATGGGATCTTTTGGTTGCTTCAAATACTCGGCGAAGATCTTAAAATTCGGACTGCCCGTTCTGGTTGGCGGTGCATCAATGTATATGATCATGGGGCTCGACCGCTGGGTAATGGCAAGCTTCGTCGGTGTCGAAGAACTCGCGATTTATGCGGTTAGCGGAAAGTTCGCGTTGATTCTTGGTCTGTTGTTGCAGCCTTACGCGCTTTGGTGGTTTCCAAACCGTGTGGCGATGCTTCAACAGCCGGGTGGCAGTAAGATGTGTGCCGATAGGGCGTTAGTCGGTGTTAATCTGGCCATTGTATTCGGTTGTTTGATGATCCTTACTGTACCTGGTTTTATTACTTTGATTTTGCCAAGCAGTTATCAATATGCAGGCACGATTGTCGTGGCACTCTTGGCGATTGGTGTGATTAAGAACGCTGGGGATTACCTTAACCTTGGCTGTTTCAGCGGTCACTCAAGCCAATCGCAAATGTGGATACAAGGCGGGTGTGCGATTCTAGCTGCGATTGGTTATTTTGTTGTGACACCGATTTATGGAGTGTGGGGCGTTGTGGTGGTGCTTTGTGGCACTTATGCCGTGAGACTGTCACTGCTCTATATCGTGAGCCAAAAAATGGAGTACTTGCCTTACGAGCATCGTAAATGGATGACAGCGCTGAGTATCGCCATACTTGCCATCATTAGTGATCGAGTTCTTGGCTTGGTGCTGGTTGATGTTCATGATTTTGTTTTAGGCAGTTTTGTGGCGATAGTGACGTTAGTGGCCTTCATTCGATACTCTGTTATCCCAGTTCCACAGGCGCTGCTTGATAAGTTTACGTTAGGCAAGCATTCACATGTGAGTTGAATTCATGTCATCCAAGCTCTGGGCTTTCTAATCGGCATTCTTAGATATCATAATTCCCGACAATAAAACACTGTTCATAATACTTCTGATTAGATAGTATTTATAAATTCAGTGAATATTAACGATGGAAAGATATATGAATAAGTGGATGCTGCTCCTTTCTCTGTTTTCAGCTGCCTCATACAGCGCCTCTGAGTTTTCAAGTGAGGGTATTACTGCTCCCGACTTCAATTCACCGGATTTCAAGCCGCCTGAAGTTTCCCAACAGGAGCAACACAATATCGTTTGTGAAAGTGTCGTTTGTAATTCAATCTCGCGATCGCAGCCAGTTCCTGAATTGGGCGAAGTACCGGATAGAGAGCCGAATAAAACATTAGAAACGATAGCGAGTGCGATTTTCATCGCGGGCGAAATTGGTATTGCAGAGAATTTGATTGAACCAGACGAAGAGCATTATATTGTCGAGTAATGGTTAATTAAAATGGCGGCATGTGAAGCGGTAAATACAGAGCTTTCTGCATTCGTTCATTGATTAAATATTTACGAAGTTTTTAACAAGGACGAAAAATGGAAATCTGGAAGTTAATGCTATTCATCCCCGCTTGTTTTGCGCTCAACATGACTCCGGGCCCAAACAATTTGTTATCAATGAACAACGCCCGTTGTTATGGATTTCAAGCGGCTTTGGTTGCGGGGTTAGGTCGAATCACAGCATTTTCTGGCATGATCGTGTTGGCGGCTTCTGGCTTAGCTGTCGTTCTTTATACTTCTGAAACTTTGTTCTTCCTTATAAAACTTTTTGGCGCGATGTACTTGCTATGGATTGCGTACAACGTATGGCGTTCACAAGCTAGCCCAGTAGCGGACATTGAACGTAATAAGAATTGGTTTGGTCTAGTTAAACAAGAGTTCACCCTTGCAGCTGGTAACCCTAAAGCGATACTCATCTTTACCGCATTTCTGCCTCAATTCGTTGATGTTTCAGCCAATGTAAACACACAGTTCTTCATTCTAGGTGGCACATTCCTAGTGTTAGAGCTGCTCGCGATATCTATCTACGCTGCCTTTGGTTTATACCTCAGAAACTGGTTCTCCAAGCCGCAAATGGCTAAGCGTTTCAACAAAGCGTGCTCGGTTTTTCTTGCGTTATCTGGCGCAAATTTGTTGGTTATTCGACAGTAAAACATAAGTAACCTAATCTACTCCTCAGGCGTTAGTTAAGTGGCATCTTCGTTAAGGTAGTTCGTAAGCCTTTAGGCTGTTGATATATTATTAATAGCACCTTTGAGTTTGCATGTTTAAACTTGAGGTTCGGTTTAAATGAGGTCTATCTATGACTGTTGTTTGTGCGGAAAAACAAGAACTGGCTGATATCTACCAGCTTGAACATGCTTTGTTTGGCGCTCACGCCTATCCGCTGTTTTTCTTTCGTCAGGCCTTTGATTGCTGGGGAAAAGGTTTATTGGTTGCTAAGCAAGACTCAAAGATTGCTGGCTATGCCTTAACGACAACCACAGACAAGCAGAATGAGTTTTGGGTCCTCTCATTGGCTGTAGACCAGAATTATCGTGGCATGGGAGTTGGCCGGAAACTGATGCAACAGGCGGTTGAGCAGTTGCCTCGAGATGCTAGGCTTTTGCTCACTGTAGACCCAAATAACACATCGGCTCGTGCGCTTTATGCATCGATGGGGTTCGTTACCATCAAGCAAGAAGACAACTACTTTGGTGATGATGAGCCGAGGTTAGTGATGAAGCTCATCATCTAGATTGTTGCTAACGGTTTTTAACAAAGGCGCTTAACTAAATCAAAGGCTCACACTTCAAAGACAATCTCGTAGCTCTAGGTTAGCATCACGATACCGTGCATTAACACGACACTAGAGGTCAGCCGAGTCCTCATATCAAAGTAGCCATCAGGACCTTGGCTCTGGTTCTCTTCTCTCATCGTCCTTTCAGCTCGCCAAACCGCAATATAACCAAAGATGAGAATCAGAGTTGTCACTAGCTCTTTTTGTTCGCCAAGCAATACTGCCAGCCAAGCGATGAGCACAATCGCGTTGCTTATTAGCAGTGCTTTGTTACTTGATTGGCTTTCAAAGTTTTCGATGCCATTTGCCCACAAGATCCCTGAAAGAAAACTCAAAATTGCCACGCTGTAGGTGATGAACAGCGTTTCACCGCTTATCCCCATAAATTGGCTGTCGGTGAGCGAAAGGAGAAGACCGAATAAAAACGGAATTAACCCCATGTACCCCAGTTTGGCCATGGTGTTACGGGTTTGAGTTGTTGCCATGTAATCCGCCTTCATAACTGCTGCTCAATCGCGTTTTTGAGCGTGGCACTCACTGGAGATGTGGAGCTAGGGAAGGTGGCGACGACTTTACCTTCTTTACTGATCAAGAATTTGTAAAAGTTCCATTTAGGCGTTACGCCCGCTTGCTGTTGTATCTCTGTAAACACGGGGTTGGCGTTGCTACCAGACAGTGAAGCTCGCGCCATCATTGGGAAGGTCACGCCATAGTCTAGGTAACAAACCTTTGCCGCCTTCTCTTCGCTTCCCTTGTCTTGGCGAAAATCATTACTTGGGAAACCGATAACCGTGAAGCCTTGGTCTTTGTAGGTTTGATGAAGTTGCTCGAGTTGCTCAAACTGCGGAGTGAAGCCACATTGGCTCGCTGTATTTACCACCAATAGAGTTTTGCCTTGAAACTCATCGCACAAGGCGATTTCTTCGGTTGAGTTTAACAAGCGCTGTTTGCCATTAAGTATTTCGGGACAGCTCGCTGCAAAGGCGATGGAACTTGTGAGGCTTGTAATCAGTGCGGTTGAGCAAAGTAGTGAACATTTCATAGGGTTGGCTCATTTTAGTTGGCGTAATGGTTATTACTCTTGAGCACGATGAAATGATCACTTTGCGTATTATTTACTGTCTCATTAACTCGCGCTTTTAGTTGTGCTTTTGCTCTCTGAGATAAGATATGGAGCGACCAAGCGACTGATATTCACTTTTGCACCAAGGCGAGCCGCTAATAGATACATGCCACCAATTTTTCGGTGCAGGAACAGCGCATCGGCGGGCGGCGTATGCCAATACTCTTGTTCCATGCTCAAAATGGTGCCTGCTTCACGAAGCCTTTGTGCCAATCCACTGGCTTTGAAGTCGTACTCTTCGTCAACTAACATCGGCTCACAGGCCATCTTCACTAGATTTAGAATCGCTTGGCGTTGTTCGGGAAGAATTGTCTCGCTAAAGAATCCTATTTGCTCTAAAGCTCGGTTGAGCACTTGCTCATCGTTGTTAATGACAGAGGAAAAGGCCAAGCGATAACCCTCGCTGAAGCGGTCACTGTACTCACGGGTTGCTCCGAAATCTAATAAGCCAATTTGTCGGGTGTTTTCAACATAAAGGTAGTTGGCGAAATTGGGATCGGTTTGCACCATCTTAAAATCGAACAACTCTCTGAACAGAAGCTCCAGTAAGCTGTGCATTACAAAGTCACGTGTGCTTTGGTCGTAACTTTCGATTTGCTCTATCGAGACGCCTTCGATGAAGTCCATGGCGAGCACCGATTCTGAAGAGACTTGCGGATGAATCTTAGGTACGACGAAGTGAGAGTATTCTTTCAATGCATCATGGTAACGAGTTGCGTAATCAGCTTCGCGAGCATAGTCTGCTTCATCGTGGAGCTGTTTCTTTGCCTCTTCTAACAAGCCTTTGTAGTCGACCGACTTTGGTATCAAGCCAACAATATTGAGCAGCGTGCCCACGTTATCTACATCACTGTCGATACTTTTTCTAATGCCGGGGTATTGGACTTTGACTGCGAGTTTGTCCCCAGCATCACTATAGGCTTGGTGAACTTGTCCGATAGATGCACTGGCGATCGGTTTAAAATTGAAGGACAGGAATTCGGTTTTCCAATGGTTCCCGAGCGAGCTTTCTAACACTTGATTGAGCTGTTTTGTTGGCAGTGGATCGGCATCGGAGCGCAGGCGAGAGAGAATGTCGGCTAACTCTGGTTCTAAGACATCACCCGCATCCATTGATAGCATCTGTCCTAACTTCATAGCCGCACCGCGCAGGTGTGCGAGTTGATCGGTCAGGCGAGCAATGTTTTGTGGCGTTAACAGTAAGTCTTTTGCTTTGGGCCTGTTGCCTTGTGCAATTTGTTTGGTGCCTTCCGTTAGCACGTTACCCGCGACTCTTGTCGCCAACGAAGCGAACTTACTGAATCTAGAAATTCGATGTGTGGGTAGGTTTCTCTCTTTTGCCGACATAAAGGTTCTCACTTAGTTATCAAGACTCACTACAAAGTTCTATAAATCATTACCCAACCGAATGTTTTGTTGTGGTAACTTGTCTCGCGAAACAGTAAACAGAATTTAAGGGACAAAACATGAAGTTTATTTGGTTAAAAGTCGCGGTTACCGTTTTAGTTTTTGCTGCGCTGTTTGGTGTGGTGTATTACAAAGTCGCAAGTGGTATGTCTTAACCAAGCGCTATTTTGTGCAGCTGTTACCATCGCAGCGCGACTTTCCGGTTAACCAGAAAGAGACTTTGTATCGGTTCTTGGCAAACCGAAGATAACACCAGTCGGCCACTGGCTTGAATATCGCCCAACGTAAAGGGGCGTATAGCCAACCTTTTCCTACTAAGCGCCACGCTTGGTAGGTCACGTCTAAACCTAGCAGCAGTTTTCCATTCTCATCCAGTGCATGCAAAACGGTGTTGGCTGCGTCGGCATCAATCTGAGGGTAGTCTGAAAAGGCTTCACTGTAGATATCGATGGTTTGAATCTTATTCTTGACATCATGCTTTGCAAGTGCCGCCATCTCCTTTGCGCACAACGGGCATGTCCCATCGTAAAATATCGTTAATGAAGTCATTGCTTCCCTTACTATTTTTACCAATTACAAACTATACGCAATCACCGATTAGGTGGATCATTTTGCTCAGTTATCCGACACTGTAATTGTGACGACTATTTTACAGTGCTATCTCGAGGTAAAATCCGTTCCATGCAATTACATATTAAGAGTCGATCCCCAATGACAACAAAGTTAATGAACCGTTTGATTATAGCTGTGACAGCCCTGATGCTCAGTGGTTGTGTTAGCTACAGCATTACCGAGCAAGAAATGACGAAGTACCTTGAAGACTCAGTGATGCTAGAACAAGAGGTTGGTGTGCAAAGTGTGATGTACGCACAAGTGGCTGTGGATGATCTAGAAGTGCAAATTGGTCGAGCCGATGCACAACGCGTGTCCGTGTTGGCGAATACCAATGCAAAAGTTCAAGTGTTCAATATGCCTAATATGGGGTTGGATTTAGACTTAGAGTTCAGCGCGATTCCCGAATACGACAAGGAGAGTGGCGAGGTGTATCTAAAGTCGCTGCGACTAGAGCGCTTTGAAGAAAAAGGCAAACAGCTTTCGCCTGAAATAGAGACACTACTCAAACCAGCTGTATCGATGATAGGTTTTGCTTTGTCCCAGTCTCCGGTTTACAAACTCGACAGCAACAAGGTTCAAGAGTCGTTGATTAAGTCATCGGAACCCAATCTAGTGATTAAAGACAATAAATTGGTTATCGAATTGTTTGATTAACCCTCAGTGCATTAGTTTTGACTAAGCTCTCACCCATAATGGCTGCCTACTAGGTAGCCATTTTTGTTTGAGCTCAGTCGGTCATGACTGTTTTTAGTCGGTTTACTCACCTTGTCTATCAGTCTCATTTATTGAATTAGCCGCGTATCTCACCTTTACTTTATTCTTGCGAGCAAGTCATCGCTTCAGTCATCAAATCATAAAAAAGAAAAGGTGAACGAACTATGAAGAGTCCAGTAATCGCGGATAACAAACCCGTCAAAATCGAGCTGACAGAGGGAGAAGAGTATTACTTCTGTACCTGCGGGAAATCGAAAAGCCAACCGTTTTGTGACGGTTCTCATGCTGGTACGGGGTTCAAACCGAAAAGCTTTGTCGCCGAAGAGAGCGGAGACGCCTACCTTTGTCGCTGTAAGTATTCCAACAACCTTCCTTTCTGCGATGGCACTCATAAACAGTTCACAGCGGAACAAGTTGGGCAAGAAGGCCCTGATGTTCATATCCAAGCGGCTGCGCCAGATTTGTCGCCAGCTGCGAGCGCAACCAAAGAAGAACCTACCGTCGAGTTTATTCATCAACTGGCGCGTGATGGTTTATCCAAGGTTGGACATCATGGGCCAATGACCTCCATGGGCGTTCCAAGACATCTATTGCCTCACTGGGACGATATTCAAGTGATGGTCGCGCAAATGGCCACCAAGCCTTTGCTGGAGAATATGCCCGTTGGAACTGAACTGATTATTGGCCCCAAAGCGAAGAAGCCACTCAAATTGGACATCTCTTTGTTTGTGTCTGATATGAGTTTTGGCTCGCTATCTGAAGAAGCAAAAGTCTCATTGGCGAAAGGTGCCGAACTCGCAGGGACGGGTATCTGCTCCGGTGAGGGCGGTATGTTACCTGAAGAGCAAGCGGCGAACTCTCGCTACTTTTATGAATTAGCCAGTGCTCAGTTTGGTTACGATGAAGCTAAGCTCAAAAACGTTCAAGCCTTCCACTTTAAAGGCGGGCAGGGGGCTAAAACCGGAACGGGCGGGCACTTACCGGGCGCGAAGAACATAGGCAAGATCGCGGAGGTGCGTGGCATTGAAGCGGGCACGGCAGCGATTTCTCCACCCACCTTTGTCGACCTTAACACGGTCGAGGATTTTAAAAAGTTCGCCGACCGTGTTCGAGAGGTGACAGGCGGTATCCCGATTGGCTTTAAGTTAAGTGCCAATCACATCGAAGAAGACATTCAGTTCGCGCTTGATGCCAGTGCCGATTACATCATCTTAGATGGGCGTGGTGGCGGTACAGGGGCGGCGCCAGAAATGTTCCGTGACCATATCAGTGTTCCCACTATTCCAGCACTCGCTCGCGCTAGAGCGTATCTCGATAAACAAGGGGTCAGTGACAGAGTCACATTGATCATCACGGGCGGCTTGCGCGTGCCGATGGATTTCGTAAAAGCGATGGCGCTTGGTGCTGATGGTGTCGCTATCTCAAACAGTGCCATGCAGTCGATAGGTTGTGTGGCGGCGAGAATGTGTAACACCAATAATTGCCCTGCTGGTATTGCAACTCAAAAAGCCGATTTACGTCAGCGTTTGAATGTCGAGAAAGCATCGAACCAGCTTAAGAACTTCTTTGAAGCCTCGACAGAATTAATGCAAGTGATGGCGAGAGCGTGTGGTCATGATCATTTGAATCAATTTAACCCTCATGATTTGGCAACATGGAATCGCGAAATGGCCGAGCTATCCGGTGTCGCTTACTCTGGTGTCTGTCCATTAAATCACTTTAAGTAAATAACACTTCGATAAAGCACACTCAATGTATTTTGGGTGTGCTGACTTTTTCCTGTGTAATGCCAACCTATGTTAAACCTTTCATAATCAACTGCTTTATAAGTGTTTTTAAACTATTTCCTATATTTTGAAAATATCGCTTTACCTCAAGTTAACTTGAGGTTTTATCATCATCCCCAATCTAAAAACACAATCTATCACCTTGTCGCCTAGTGCAGGTTTTGATGTTATCAAACAGACGTTACGAATCTTCAGTTATGAATTTTGAGCTCCGTAATTGAAGTCATGAGTGCAAAAAGGTGAGAAAAATGAACAAGGATCAACAATGAAAGTATTAGCGATTGGCGCGACCAACAGTACAACATCAATTAATCAACAACTTGCAGCGTACACCGCAAGCTTAGTTGAGGGCGCGCAAGTAGAGGTGCTCGATCTTAATGATTTCGAGATGCCTATTTATAGTGAAGACAGAGAAAAAGAGTCCGGCGTTCATCAACACGCGCAGCGCTTTTTCAGCAAGATTGGCGAAGCTGATGCTGTGGTCATCTCTTTTGCAGAGTACAACGGTTCATACACCGCAGCTTTTAAGAATGTGTTTGATTGGACATCACGAATCGACATGAAAGTGTATCAAGGTAAACCTGTGGTTATGCTCTCCACATCACCAGGCCCCGGTGGCGCAAGCTCTGTGTTGTCGTCTGCGGTAAATTCCGCACCTTACTTTGATGCTGATGTGAAGGGGTCGATGTCGGTGCCAAGTTTCTACGACAACTTTAATGTAGAAACGGGTGAGATCATCAATACCGAAATGGCCGAGAGCCTGAAATCGATCATGAGTCAGATCTAACTGCTTCAGTGAGTGAGAGAATTACTACATCGGTGCACAGATAAATAGATAAATAAGTAGATACATACATAAATGGCCATCAAGCGATGGCCATTTAATTGCGTCATTATCTATTGTGATAACTCTGCTTCGGTGTCAACGAAGATACCTTGAATGTCTTTCGCTTCACGCTCAGTTTGACCACCGTGTTTTAGAAACGCACCGATAATTGCTGCGGTTTTCTGCTCTTTTGCGCGCTCTAAGAAGTAACGAAGTTCTAGTTCAGCGCCCGCTTGCTCATCTTTGATTGAGGCAGCGATGATCTCTTTGTACATCACGATATCACGTACTTCTAATTGGCTGATTACACCGAGTGTCGCTGCTAAGAAACCCTCTAGCTCTGCCTTCGGTACAAACTGCGTGATGATGTTACGCTCTTCTGCTTGTTGAGCCGTAAAATCGTTACCAAGCAGCAAAGCTTGTAGCGCTTTGTTTTTGCCCATGCGTCTTGCAAATTGAACTGCGCCTTGGCCACCCGTTGGGATGTTTACATGAATTTCTGGTTGTGCGAACGCCGAGTTTTCAGTGCCGTAAGCAAGGTCACACGCCATCACAAATTCATTACCGCCCCCACGAGCTACGCCATCAACTACCGCGACAGAGACTTGTTTCATCGCTTTAATGTTCTCAATCATGTGGTTGAATTCAATCGAACCAGCTTGTCCACCTTGTGTACCGTTGATCACATTGAGATCTAGGTGAGCCAGAAAGAAGCTCTCATGTAATGATTTGAAGACCACAACCTTAGTATCACGATCATCTTTCAATGAAAGTACAAAGGCATTGATCTCGTTGATCAAGTCGAAAGTCAGCACGTTCACTGGTGGGTTGTTGATCGATACTGTTGCGATGCCATTTTGGTTAGTCACAGATAGTAGTGTCATGGGGTGTTCCTCTATTAGGTCGGGACTGAATGTTGTCTCCGTTATGTGCAGCTACTATAGATTTGTAATAAGATGAGAAAAATAGTCATATTGGCACTTGATTGGTGCCTTAAATGCAACAAAGGGCGTTATGGATATATCGAGTCGTTTATTATTGTTACTTGAAGTGGTTGAGCTGGGTTCGTTTGTCAAAGTGGCGGAGCAAAGAAACGTCGACCGTTCCGTTATCTCTAAACAGATCAGCCGTCTTGAAGAAGAGCTGGATGTTCGGTTACTCAATCGAACCACTCGTTCGTTATCTCTGACAGCTGCAGGCAATGAGATGGTCAATCAAGCGCATCAGCTTCGTGCACTGTTGAACGATACTCGACGCTTGGCGCAAAATTATCATGCAGAGCCTCGAGGGTTATTAAGAATCACCAGCTCGACCATGTTCGGTCGACAATATGTTCAGCAGGCGATTGCGGTTTTCCAGAAGCAGTATCCAGATGTTGATTTTGAATTGAGACTCGAAGACCGAATCGTCGATATGGTTAAAGAAGGGTTTGATATTGGTTTCCGTATTGGTAAGCCCAAAAACTCCAGCCTAATCAGCCGTAAGATAGCCAGAAGTCGATTGCTGATTGTCGCTTCACCTGAGTTCATTGCTCAGCATGGCGAGATCAACACCATCGAAAAGTTAGAGTCATTACCTGCGACTATCTATGCCGCTCCGGGTTTGTTGATTGATAAGTTTTCTTATGTCGATCAAGAGGGGCAAGCGCAGCATTTCCAGCTTAATGCCGCTTATAAAGTGAATGACGTTGAGATGATTTCCAAGAGCGCGCTAACTGGCAGTACTCTCGCGGTTGTCACGGCGCAGATGATTGAAGATGAAGTGCTCAGTGGAGAGTTAGTGCCTATTATGACTCACTTAAACTTGGATGACTTTGGCACTTTCTATGCGGTGTACCCACATCGAGATGCACCCATAAAAACCAAGCTCTTCATTGATACATTGAAAACTATTGTCGGTGAAGATAAACCTGTGTGGGAGCAAGGCATTCCCGGGTTTGACGACATGTATGGTAATCAGCGAACAAAATCATAGCTCAAAAAAATCAATACGTTAGGTTGCTTTGTTGCGCGTATTTTGTAATCTAGCCCAAACCTAAGTTTGAACGCAAACTTCAAGTTAAAATGAACTATAGTATACTGGTTATTATCAGGAAGAAACGGCTATTCAAACAGGAAGTGAAAGATCATGAGAAACATCGTATACCTCACCATAGGCCAGTTGGCTGAGCGCAGTGGCGTGGCTCCTTCGGCCTTACGCTTTTACGAAACCAAGGGGTTGATTGCTTCAATTCGTACTAACGGAAATCAGCGCCGTTATCAGTCGGCGATGTTGAGAAGAATTGCTTTGATACAAGTCGCGCAGTCGATAGGCTTCACGCTGGAAGAGATCACCGAAGAATTATCGACACTGCCGATGAACCATACCGCGACTAAGCGAGACTGGGAGCGGGTTGCTAAGAAGTGGCAGGGTCAACTCGACAGCAAAATGGCGCAGATTAAATCGCTACAAGAGAACTTAACCGGCTGTATCGGTTGCGGATGCTTGAGTATGCAAAAGTGCAACTTGCTAAATCCTGATGATATCTTGCATGACCAAGGGCAGGGCGCACAACGAATTGTTGAACAGACTAACTGAGTTCCCGAAAGGCATGGAGCAGCGAACTAAGTTTCAGGTGTTTGCTCAATGGGTTAAGCAACAGTTGTGACCGAATAGCGTGCCTAGACAAACACGAATTATAGGTCTAGTTTAGGTTGTTCTTTCAATAGAAGAAGAGGTTAGTTATGTTCAGCCATGTTTTTCTCGGTACCGAAGATATTGAACGCGCGAAGGCTTTTTATGACCCAATCATGAAAGTGCTTGGTTATAGCGAAGGCTCTGTTGATTCTAAAGGGCGCTGTGTTTACGTTAGTCAAACAGGTGTGTTGGGCTTAACGAAGCCGATTGATGGTCAGCCTGCGACTCACGGCAACGGCATGACGGTGGGTTTTCTTGCGTCTTCTCCTGAAGTTGTAGATGAGTGGCATCGAGTTGGCGTCGAAAATGGCGGTACCAGCATTGAAAATGGCCCCGGAGCGAGAGGTTCTGACGAGCGTCGCTTGTACATGGCTTATTTGCGAGATCCTGATGGAAACAAGATTTGTGCAACGCACTTTATGCCGTAGTTTACGTTATGCCATCGTTCATTTTATGCCACAGTGGCGTATACTTAGATCATATTGATGGTTCGGAGTTGGCTAAGTTGCGGCTCTGGACTTGTTAGCTTCCCGATAACTCAAAATTTTGCAAAGGACTGGCTAGATGAAACCGAACGAACTGTTTTATGAAAGTTTTGAGCGCTGCCGGATTGACCAAGAATTTCTCGAAACGTTTTTGGCTGATTTTTGCGAGCATAACCCAAGGTTTTCAGAACGTTTTGAAAATATAGGGTTAGAGCAACAAACCAAGATGCTTAAAGCCTCGATCATTCTTATCTATAACTCTGCTGGTCTACCAAGCGTGCGTAACTCAGTAAAGAAATTGGGTAAAAGGCATAAAGACCTAGGGCTGGATATTTCCGAGATTGAGCTCAACGAGTGGTTCAATTCGTTACTCAATACAGTTAAAAAATATGACCCTCACTACGATGAAAGCGTCGAACAAGCTTGGACAGAAACTCTCGAGGCCGGCTTAACTATCATGAAGAAAGAGTGCGTAGTTCCAAACACTGTGAATAACTAGGTCGTTGATGGGTAGTTTTGCTTGTTCGTTAGTTAAAACCGGCATTAACTCTTGAAAGATTGACATTGTCAGGTAAGCCTAACGATATCAGGCTTACCTCTTATTGTTTGACTAGAAATGAGCAGCCCAACCAATCAGGAACCCTTGCGATGCGGTATCGTATTCAAAGGTCCCCTTGTTTTCGTAATCAACCCAGGTCGATTTGTAGGCAACATTTAAGTCAGACCAACTGTTTATCTGGTATCGCACGCCAGTTAATAGAGATGAGGTAAAGTTGGTGTCACTACCAAGCCCTGCATCAATGGTTGCGTGAAACTTCCAATCCTTATTGATCTGCGTTATCCATCTCACACCTATTTGGTAATCACCCCAATCTTCATCGAGTGATCGGTCTGCACTTAGATTGCCACCTGAACCGTAAAGCTTGGCATCGATGTCGTTATCCCACCAACGAAGCCCAAACAGATAATCAATCGTGCCAAAATCGTACTGGTAGCGCTTAAACCCCTTCACATCTAAAACACCTTGTCGGATATCAAGGTTGCCCCTCAATACCTCTAGGTTGCTACCTAACACTGAGTTTGTTTTTCCGCTTAACTTCATGAAGCTGTAGTCAATGTAATAGCCCCACTGATTGTCATAGATACCCTCTAAACGCACCATTGCGGTCATATCAAGATGATCCATGATGAATGCAGGATCAACATCGACATCAGCAGACAAATCACTAATGGTGCTGTCTCCGCGGATGTTGAGTGCGAGCGCGTAAATTTCGAAGCTATGTTGCCACTTTTTTGTATCCGCTTGTGTGCTTGCTTCCTGAGCATTTACGGTTGAACTGGCAGCCAATGCTGATGCGAGTAGGTAATGCCATTTAGCCATATTGATATCCTTATCTTCGATGTGAAATAGCACGAATGTAAATGTGTGTTTTAACTATCCATTTTCCACATATGCAACTTGTATATTGCTGATTGTAGACTATGTTTTTTGAAAAGAGCCAAATTAAAAGAGTAAGGATATGAAGCCACAAAGTGTTTTTTTGTTCGTCGCTGTTTTGGGTTTAACACCGATTGCGTTGTCGTACGGTTATGCCCCCGTTGTCTCCCTTGATTATCTTTTCGGAATTGATGCTAGCCCTATCAATGTCACTCATATCTTTCGTGCTGTGATGGGGTTGTACTTAGCGTTGGCTCTGTTTTGGATAGCAGGGGCGTTACTAAAGAAATACCGACTGCCAGCACTCTACAGTTTGGTGGTCTTCATGTTGGGTTTGGCTGCCGGCCGAGTCATTAGCTTGTTGATAGATGGCATGCCTCACTGGCTACTTGTCGTCTATCTACTATTGGAGCTTGGCTTTGGTTTGGTAGGAATAAAAATGGTTCACAAAGAGCAATCTGAAACAGTATAAGGACATTCTATGAAAAGGATTTTCCACCTTGTTGTTCTGAGTGTGTTGAGCAGCTTTTCGCTATCAGCATGGTCAGCCCAAGAGCAACCGAATATTTTTGTTATCTTCACGGATGATATTGGGATATCAAACCTGAGTGCTTATCACAATGGTGTGATGAGCAGCGAAACACCGAACATCGATAGTATTGCTGAAAAGGGCATGCTACTGACCGATTATTACGCTCAACCCTCTTGTACGGCGGGTCGTTCTGCATTCTTAACGGGTCAACTCCCTGTTCGAACAGGCATGCACTCAGTCGGATTGCCAGGTGGCCCAGTTGGTTTAAGTGCCGACACGCCAACGCTTCCTGAGATTCTTAAAACCATGGGTTATGTTACGGGTCAGTTTGGTAAAAACCATCTTGGTGATCGAGATGAATTCCTACCGACAATGCACGGTTTTGATGAGTATTGGGGTTGGTTGTATCACTTGAATGCAATGGAATACACAGAAGATCCAGATTGGCCAAAAGATGGATCTTTGGATGCCTTTGCACCTCGTAATGTCATTTACGCAAGATCAGATGGCAAAGGTGGTCAAACGATCGAAGATGATGGTGCATTGTCGATTGAGCGTATGCGTACACTCGATGATGAAGTGAATAAACACGCGATCAACTTCATCGAAAGGGCGGTTGAAGCGGATAAGCCATTCTTTACTTGGTACTGTCCATCACGTGGTCACGTTTGGACGCACCTGTCACCTGAATACGAAGCCATGCTTGGCCAAAACGGTTGGGGACTTCAAGAAGTGGTCATGAAAGATCTTGATGACCATGTTGGTGAGATGATGGCGAAAATGGAAGAACTCGGTATTGCCGACAATACCATTATTATTTTCACTGCCGATAACGGCCCAGAGATCATGACTTGGCCAGATGGCGGTATGACACCTTATCACGGTGAGAAAGGCACAACTTGGGAAGGTGGCGTAAGAGCCCCTGCATTGGTTAGCTGGCCGGGTAAAATCCCAGCGGGTACTGTAGGCAATGGCATCTTTGATGGTATGGATTGGTTACCCACTCTTGTCGCTGCGGCTGGTGGTCCAACGGATCTAAAAGAAAAACTGCTGAAAGGTCACGATGGCTTTAAAGCGCACCTTGATGGTTACAACCAAGTGGATATGCTGACCGAGAAAGGCGAGTCAAACCGTAAAGAGATCTACTACTACGAACGAGACAAGCTGCAAGCGGTTCGTGTTGGTGATTGGAAGGCGCATTTCATCGTGCAAAACCACGGTTGGAGTGGCCCTAAAGAAGAGCTAAACGCACCATTGCTGTTTAACTTACGTCGTGACCCATACGAGCGAGCGGCGGAAGAGTCGGGCATGTACCTAAAATGGATGGGACAAAAAATGTGGGCATTTGGCCCGGCACAAGCGGCTGTCCAACAACATCTAGCAACCTTCCAAGAGTGGCCTCCAGTGACGCCTGACTCTCCGGCAGAGAAGACCGGTGGTGTAGGTAACTAGTTAAATATCATAAAAAATCCCGCTCACACTGAGCGGGATTTTTGTTTGAAAGCGTCTTAACGTTGGTTCTGTTTTAGCGTCGTGTTTCGTTCAATGAACTTCACTGGCACCATCAGCTTAACCAAGCTTGTGTCTTGCTCTTGAATCTGGCTAACGACAATTTTCACTGATTCACGTGCAAGGCGTCTGAAATCTTGCTTGAAGGTAGTGAGTTGGTAGTTCAACCATTGAGTCTGTGGGATATCGTCAAAACCAATCACTTGAAGATCTTCTGGAATACGCAGGTTAAATTCTAAGCGCGCCACATCCATTACTGCCATCGCGAGGTTATCTGTCGCACAGAAAATCGCTTGAGGATGTGTGGGTTCTGAAAACAGAGTCCGAATGGTATCTAGAGCATCAAGGTAGTCATAGTCAGCTTCAATAACACGAGCTTGCTTGCCTGTTAGATCTTCGAATTCTGAGCAAAAGCCCGATTCACGCTCGCCGTTGGTGTAGGTTGGCACGTTACCTGTCAGGTAAACCGCTGACTTTGTTCCTACGCTATGTAAATGTTGAGCGGCGACTTGGCCTGCGGCGTAGTTGTCACTTATTACATGGCTACTCTTAGTCCCCTCAACTACACGAGCATACTGAACAATGGGGATGTTGAACTCTTCACACTCTTCATAAAGCGACTTATTAAAGGTCGCCGAAGCAGCAATTACGCCATCAACTCGGTATTGGAATATATTAGGAATCGAGTGGTTGTCGTTTCCATCCACTTGCCAAGGAATCAATACCGCAGAGTAACCCTGCTTTTGTAGCTCAGTAGAGATAAGCTGCAGAGTTTTCATGTGGATAGGGTAGTCGGCATCTGGGAAAACTAAGCCAATCAATTTGGACTCATTTGTCGTCAGACTGCGGGCAAAGGCATTGGGACGATAGTTCAACGATTTTGCTGCATCGAACACTTTTTGCTTGGTCTTTTCAGACACTGAACTGCCCGGGACAAATACACGAGAT
This sequence comes from Vibrio sp. 10N.247.311.14, assembly GCF_041467715.1. Classification (NCBI taxonomy): domain Bacteria; kingdom Pseudomonadati; phylum Pseudomonadota; class Gammaproteobacteria; order Vibrionales; family Vibrionaceae; genus Vibrio; species Vibrio sp. 10N.247.311.14. The sequence goes on along the minus strand of NZ_JBFSVE010000045.1, from coordinate 17,034 downwards.
ACAGTTGATTGAGAAACGCCAGCAAGTTTAGCGACATCTTTAGAGGTGACGGTTGGCTTTGACGCCGTGGAGTGTTTTGGAGAGCTCATAGACCATACTTTTGAACCAAATTGATTGTGCATAGAGTAACATAATTAGGTACGTACTCAAAAATACAATATGCCATGATTGGATGAAAAATAAGGGTTAATAGAGAGTGTTGAATATTATTCTGGGTATGACCCAAAAAAGCTCTGCGTAAGAGCAGAGCTTTGTTTAAAGAATTTATGAATCGACTAACTGGGCGTTAGAAGTAGTAACGAATACCTGCAGCGAATTGGTCATCTCTGTTTTCGAATTTATTGCCAACGAGCTGATCTTTACCTAGGTCGAATTGGTATTCAGTCCAAACTAGGAATTTGTTCTTCTGGAAGTGGTATTCAACACCAGGGATAAGCAGGTTACGCTCATAGCCATCTGTTTGGTCATCACGATCTTCCATGTAGTTGTAGTTCAACGTAGGGCGTAGGCCATTGTCGAAGTGGTAGTACGTGTAGATTTCACCACCTAGGGTATCGAACATTACATCCGTACCGCCTTGGCTTACAGCTTCCCAGTTTTCGCCCACGTGGAAAGTGGCACCTGCGTAGAAGCCGCCGTTGCTGTAGTTCGCACCCAATAGCATGATGCGCATGTTGTCGCCATTTTCTACGCCAACCACACCTGAGTCTAGGTCTGCAATTTCATTTTGGTGGTAAGCTGCACCTAGTGTTACGCCATCAACCGGTTTGTAAGTGATTGACGCACCCATTCCGTTTTTCAATGAAGCTGTCGCATTACTCGCTAGTGCCACTTCTTCACGTGTCGTTTGGTAAGTGAAGCCGTAGCTTACTTGGTCGTTGATTGAGTTACGGTAAGTAATGGAGTTTTCTGCTCGACCTGTACCAGATGCAATACCCCAGTCAGAAAGGTTGTAAACACCTGAGCCGCGAGTACCGAAGACACGACCTAAGTCGGTGTACCATGCGACGTCATAAAAAGTAGACCACTGCTTAGTACCTGCTGCGATCTTGCCGTATTTGTCGTGCTCTACGCCTGCGTATAGAAGTCGGTCGTAAATATTGTCGCCGTTAGCACCTGAGTTGTAACCCCATTCAGCATGGCCAAAGCCAGTCCAGCCGTTATCGAGTCCCATTTGACCTTTAAGGCCGAAACGAGAGCTACCGCTGTTCCACTCACCGTTGTGGTCGCCGCCCTTATCTTGGTAACGAACGTCGAAACGACCGTCTAAAGTAAGGCTATCGCCCGCGTCATTGGTAAAAGTGTGTGCAGCAAAAGCAGAACCTGAGGTAAGTGCTGTCAGGATCACTGCTGAAAGAATCGACTTTTTCATTGTAATTCTCTTTATTCAGGCCGTAGAAAGCCACCGTGCTTTCAAGCCCGTTATATTGGTAATGGTTTGGCAGGGTGTACCCCATCCATGAGGCACTAGTAGATTCAGTTATTAGTGGAGCAATAATGAATTGGTTGGAGCACTTACTAGGAGCGAGAAGGGTCCCCCAGTAAGCGTGGCAACCTAAATCAGATGTCTATTTAGGTTGCCACTATTTCGTTTCAATCTTTTGGATTAAAGCGTATCGATTACAGCGTTGGGTTCATGATGCTTGAAGTGCGTTCGAACACATCTAGACCTTGCTGTTGTAGCCAGTAAGGAAGGTCGATAAGAACCCAGTTCTCAGACAGTTTGTCACCGTCGCGGTAGTAAACGTCAACCACTTGCATGTTTGCACGCACTTCGCCGCCAGTCATACCTAGGAAGCCACCTGTTGGTGTGTTTGATAGGTTTGGCCAACCGAAGAAACAAGAGAAGTTACCTTCAGCGAAACGACAAACGTGGCCGTTGAACTTCTTGTCTTTCAGGTTATTACGGAAAGGAAGTTGGTGCTGTTGTTGGTAACGAGGAATAGTGTAAGACGCGCCGATACCACATGGGCCGTACCAAATCATGTCTTTTGACCAGCTCTTCGCGAGTACTTCTGGTGGGCAACCCATTGCGCCGCTGTCGTTAAGAGCAGACAGGTCATCAACCATTTTGTTTACTAGAGCCAGTGTCGCAACACCTTCTTCTGGAGCCGCGTCTTCGAATAGCAGACCGTCGTGGTTACGTGGGCCAGGGTATACGAAGTGCTTACCAGTTGATGGTGGAAGTGGGTAGCAACCCGCTTGATCCATCATGCCTAGTAGGTCTAGAAACAGGCCTGTCTTAGTGATTTTGCCATCAACAACACAGTTAAATTCTGCGTAGCGAACGTTCATGATCTTGCCAGTTGGGCGCATACCTAGGTATTCAGCGTCGAATAGACCCATGAAGTGACCCATGCTCATTACCCAAATCTCATCTGGGTTAACTTCGTTGTTACCACCGATGAAGATGTCTTGACGACGCTGCATGCGAGTCATTGACTTCATCATTGGTGCCCAGAATACGTCAGCTGCTGCTTGTGCGCCTTCTTGCTCACGGAATGGGTAAACACCGCGCCACAAGTAATCTTCAGAAGTGTGTGCTTTTAAAACTTCAGCAACGTTCTCGTGAGTTGCGTTTTCCATTGCATCGAAGTATTCACGAACAATGCGTTTCGCTTCTTGATATTTAGACATAATAATTTCTCTTTGTGTTGTCGAGTCAACATTCGGAACAGGACTCGATTTGGATTTTGTTACCGGCTGATTTATCAGCCGGCTTTAAACTTTTCGTATTTGAACTTCAGCGTATGAGTGTCGAATTAAGCTTTTGCTGCTTCAGCTTTTTTGCTCTTATCGAAGACGCCACCTTTTAGAGTTTCAGGCAGTGTTAGCCATAGTAGGCCGGCGATAATCCATACGATTGGTGAGCCCCACATTGCTGTTTGTAGGTCGGTACGCTCTTGGATGAAGATAAGAACCATTGGTGCCCACATGCCGATAATACGACCGCCATGGAATAAAGCTGCACCATAGCTACGCAAGCGTGCTGGGAACAATTCAGAGAAGTAACCGCCCCATACTGCAGAAGCAGACAGGCCGAAGTTGTAGATAAGACCTAGAAGAGCCAGCATGTTTAGGCCGCCAATCATCATGTCACCAGGTGCGACAAAGAAGATAGAAACCATAATACCTGCGAGGATGAAGCCGAACGCGTTGATCTTACGACCGTACTTATCTGCTGCCCATCCCCAGAACCAAGCACCGAAGAGTGAACCAAATGCTGAGATAGAGAAGATCAAACCGATGGTTGCACCATCAAACATACGAACATCTTTCAGGTAGGTAGTTACAAAGCCACCGAAGAATTGGAATCCGTAGAAGTTAAGACCAGAAAGAAGTAAACAAGTAATCGTAATTTTGCGGTAAGGCTTGCTTAACATCTCACCCCAAGAACCTTTTTTAGCTTCGGTTACTTCACCAGCTGCATTGGTTGTGGTTTGTTGATCTTCTTCACCGTAGGCGATCACTGTTTTGTCGCTTGGTAATACAAAGATCATTAACGCTGCTGCTACAAGCGGTGGAATACCACCTACCCACATTAGGCTCTGCCAAGGTGCATCAACACTTGTAATGAAGGCTGCGTAAGCGCCCATTGCCACTAAAGCAACAGAGAACATTGAAGAAGCAAAAGCAGTCAACTTACCGCGAACCGTTGGTGTAAATAGGCCAATCATCAAAGATACAGCTACAGTGAAGTAACCGCCTAAAGACAGTCCAATGATGAAACGCATTGCGGCCCAAGTGGCGTAGTCGGTAAACATCATGTTGATGATGGTTGCACCACCGTTTAATGCCGTAATTGCTACTAGCGTGGACTTTTTGCCGAACTTGGTTGCGAACCATGCACAGCTCAGTGCACCAATCAGAGCACCAACAGACTGCCAAGTGTAGAACTGAGCGGTATCAGAAAGGCTAATACCAGCATATTCTTCCACAATGTATGGGCGTACGTAGTCAATAATTACAAAGTTATAACAATAAAAAAAGTAACCTACTAGAATTGCTAGATATGCGGCTACCCTTTGAATCATAGGAACTTCGCTCATGTGTTTTTTAATGGTCATGACCGATAAACCTTTATTTTATATAGGGTGGTTTTGGTTTTAATTATTGTGTGTTGATTATTTAGCTTCATCACACCGTCTTCATTTCGGGAGAGATAATAGAATTTTTGTGGTTATTAGATCCGTGATCAAAGTCAATTTTAAAATGAGTGCGTACCCATTTTGTGCATTTTAGTGATCTTGATCTCATTTAACTGGGTTTTTGTGCTTTGTGGGGCGATTTGAGTGTTTAATCGTCTATCTTAGTGATAATAGTCACACTTATTGTGGGTTTTTGAGGGAAAACATCCATTTTTGAGTACTATTGGCAGCGAATTAATTGCGACATACAATAAACGGAATCTAAAAATGGTTACGTACTCAAGTTTTGTGGTTATTGCTCTTTATGTGCTAACTACTTTGTTTATCAGCTACTTAGTTAATAGGCGCTATAGCGTCGGTGGCGACTTTTCGACTGGTGGAAAACAGTTTGGTTGGTTTACGGCAGGTGTGTCGATTCTTGCAACCTACATCAGCGCAATGACGTTCGTTGGCATGCCGGGCTGGGTTTATAGCTCAGGCATGGAAGCGATGAGCGTACATTTGAACTATCCAATAGTGATCTTTTTCACTGTGCTTTTCTTTGTTCCGGTGTTTTACAAGCTCGGCCTAACCTCGATTTACGAATACCTAGAGCACCGCTTTGGCGTTGTTGCTCGCACGATCAATTCCATCGTGTTCATTGTGGTTCAGTGTATTTCGGCAGGGGTTATTCTGTATGCGGTAGCCCTGATCTTAGTGCAAGTGCTGCCAGTGAGTATCTCTGAGGCGATCATCTACATCAGCGTATTTACTGCGTTGTATACCTATGCGGGTGGTATCTCGACTGTAATCTGGACTGACATGCTTCAGTCAGCAGTGTTGATTATCGGCAGCATTGCGATCTTTGTTTTATTGCTGATGAAAATCGATGCGGGCGAGATGTTGTCTCCTGAACATTTGAATATCATCAATCTCGATTTTGACTTAGGCGTCGATACCACATTGTGGGCCGGCGTAGTGGCTGTGAGCTTCTTGCACCTGAGTGTGTATGGCACTAACCAACTGATTATTCAAAGAACATTGGCGACTAAGTGTGTTAAAACAGCGCAAAAATCGATGTTGCTTTGTGGCTACGGCGCATTTTTTGTTTATCTGTTCTTTGCTGTGATGGGGGTGCTGTTAAGTGTCTTTTATCAAGACAGCAGTTTTGAAAACAGCAACGAAGTGATTCTCGATTTTGTGTTTAACCATACCAACCCAATCATTGTTGGTTTGGTGATCTCAGCACTTTCGGCTGCGGCAATGTCGACATTGGATTCCACCTATAACTCAATGGCGACGGTCGCAACGTTCGATTTCTATAAGCGCTTCTTCCGTAAGCAAGCCTCTGACGCGCACTATGAATCAGTGGCTAGAAAAATGAGCCTGGTTGCTGCAGCGTCGGTTGTTGTGCCTGCGTTACTGGCTGTTTCTAATGAATCAGTGCTTAAAACGATTGCGAGCTTAACCTCTATTTTTGTTGGTATTCGCCTTGGCTCTTTCATCTTGGGTTTGTTCTTCAAACAAGCAAACGAGAAAGGCGTAATTGCGGGCAGTATTGGCAGTGTGGCCGTCGTATTCATCGCCAAATACAGCGGAATAGCTTGGCCTTGGTTTGCCTTGATTGGCACTGTGGTTTTCTTAGTGTTAGGTGTTGTTGTGAGCCGCTTCTGGGGAGAGGTAACCGAGCAACAAAATGAATTTATAGAAAAGCAAAAGCATTTGTTTGCAAAGCCTACCGCGAGTCATTATGGCTTGTTGGTGTTCGCTGTTGTGACGATTGCTGCTTGTACTGTTATCCCTGATTGGCTTTATGCCGCTCTTTCTTAATTGACCGATTTTTTACTGGTATATCTATGTTATCGATCTTTGATATCTACAAAATTGGTGTTGGGCCATCGAGCTCTCACACCAACGGCCCAATGATTGCGGGTTTCCATTTCACACAATTAATCGCTGATAAAATCGCAGAAGTGACGCGTATTCAGGTGGATTTATACGGTTCTTTGTCATTGACTGGCATAGGTCACCACACCGACAGAGCTACAATATTGGGGCTACTCGGCAATAAACCAGACACCATCAAAATCACCAGCGCAAACCAAGCAATGCGTCATGCCGTAGACAGTGGTGAGATGGATTTAGCGGGCACCAAGCACATTGCCTTCAACTACGAAACCGACATGTTGTTCCACAAAGACAATCTGCCTCTGCATGAAAATGGCATGATGATTACTGCGTTTGACCAGAGTGGCAACGTGATTGTCGATGAAACTTATTATTCGATTGGCGGCGGTTTTATCGCAACTGCTGATGAACTGCAAAATGGTACTCAAACCCAAGCGGTAGAAGTTCCTTTCCCGTTCAAAAACGCCGATGAAATGCTTCAACAAGCTGACAATAGTGGGATGAGCCTCGGTGGTATGATTCTAAAAAATGAAGCGGAGTTCGAAGGCGCTGACATTATTTCAGAGAAAGCGGATCAAATCTGGCGAGTGATGAGTCGTTGTATGGAGCGTGGCTTTGAAACCGAAGGCATTCTTGATGGTGGTTTGAACGTAACTCGTCGTGCGCCTAACCTACTGAAAAAGTTAGAAGCGAATGCGGCGGTTGAAAACGACCCAATGGAAATCATGGATTGGATTAACTTGTTTGCGTTTGCGGTTAGCGAAGAAAATGCGGCTGGTGGCCAAGTGGTAACATCACCAACCAATGGTGCGGCGGGCGTTATTCCTGCTGTGTTGATGTACTACCATCGCTTCATTAAAGAGTTGGATACTAAGCAGTTAAAAGATTTCTTAGCGGTATCGGGCGCGATTGGTATTCTGTACAAAACTAACGCTTCGATCTCTGGTGCGGAAGTAGGATGCCAAGGTGAGGTAGGCGTATCATCCTCTATGGCGGCTGCGGGATTAACGGCACTACGCGGTGGCAGCAATGAGCAGATCTGTATTGCGGCGGAAATCGCGATGGAACACTCATTGGGTATGACTTGTGACCCAATTGGCGGCTTGGTTCAAGTGCCGTGTATCGAGCGAAATGCGATGGGTGCGATGAAGGCAATTAATGCATCTCGCATGGCATTGAAGCGAAACAGCAAGTCTTTGATCTCACTCGATAAGGTCATCGCAACCATGTACCAAACCGGTAAAGACATGAACAAGAAATATCGTGAAACATCACTCGGTGGTTTAGCCTTGATCCATCTAGCTCATCCTTGTGAATAGCTAAGCCAGTTAACCCAGTAAATAATAACGTTAAGCCCAGAGCCTTAGACTTTAGAAATCTATCGCGGCTGGGCTTTTTGTTTTATGTGTTTTAGGGAGCTAATCTGAAAGCGGTAATCGATAGCTGTTTTTCAACTCTTTTACTGAGATGTTCGACTGAATCGCACTCACGCCTTTGACTCGTCTGATCGAGCTAATACGCTCAAAGTACTCTTCTAAATCTTTCGCCAACACTTGCACCATGTAATCGGCGCCGCCTGCAATGCAGTGACACATAGGAATCCAATCGGTTACCGCGACAAATTCTTCGAATGGTTCTGTGTTTTCAACTTCATGGTTACCCAAGGTCACAAGAGTAAAACCAGCCACATGAAAGCCTAATTTCTTACGATTCAGCTTAGCGGCGTAACCATCGATATAGCCAGTTTCCTCCATGCGTTTCCAACGACGCCAGCATGGGGTTTCGCTGAGGTTGACCTTCTCTGCGAGCTTGCTGTTGCTCATGCGTCCGTCTTGCTGGATATGCTCTAAGATGGCGATATCTGTGTCATCTAACACTTCTTTGGTGGATTCTTTCTGTTTCATGGCTATTTTAGAAAAGTCTTGCTCAAATTTGGATTAATATTAGCCTATATAGCAATTTAATTCCTAGTCGAATCTGTAAACTCTCCCCCTATAAATACTTTACTTATTAGGAGTGAGAGGAAATGAGCTCTCAATTAATGCTGGCGTTCTTGCTATTTTCAACATCAATTGCAATTACCCCTGGGGCTGGCAATATCGCATTACTTGGGATTTCAAGTCGTTATGGATTTGCTGCGACTTTACCTTTTATCTCTGGGAACGCTGTTGGCATCATCATCGTATTGGCGGGTTCTAGTGTCGGTTTGGTGAGCCTATTTACCCTTTACCCAGAGCTATACAGCATTTTGAAATACGCGGGTGCGGCTTATTTGCTGTTCATGGCGTGGTCGATTGCGAATATGCAAATCGAAGAAAGCACCACCGACAATCGTTCAGGCTTTGTGTCGGGTGTGCTGGTGCAGGTGTTAAACCCTAAAGGTTGGATAGCGTCATTAACCGTGTTTTCACAGTTCATCACTCCGAATGCAGACTACCTAATTCAAGTGGTGACCATTATCGCGGGTATGGTTATTACCGGTGTACCATGTATGTTGGTGTGGGCGTATTGCGGTACCATGCTTAAAAAGTTGCTGCAATCACCAAAACAGATGATGTTTGTGAACCGCTGCTTGGGTGGAAGCTTAGCAATGGTGGTGGCCTTTATGCTTTATCAACCGGCATAAATCACAAAGAAAAAAACCACTCCTAAATCCATAGGAGTGGTGTCTAAATGTCGACTAAGTCGTTAACAATAAAGAATTAAGTTAACAAATATTTAAGGAACTTGAGTTAAAAGCTTTTCAGTTTAAAGATTAAACGGATTCAGCCTCTTTAACTGGAGCTGAGTTACGGATTAGGTGGTCAAATGCACCTAAACTTGCTTTAGCACCTTCACCCATCGCAATGATGATCTGTTTGTAAGGTACTGTGGTCACATCGCCTGCCGCGAAGACACCTTTCATTGATGTTGCGCCATGAGCGTTAATCTCGATCTCACCGCGTGGTGAGAGCTCAACTTTCGAACCCTTCAACCATTCGCTGTTTGGCATTAGGCCGATTTGAACAAAGATACCCGCTAGTTCGATCTGTTTTAGTTCTTCAGTGTTGCGGTCTTTGTATTCCAGACCGGTTACGCGATTTCCATCACCCAACACTTTTGTGGTTTGAGCCATCTTGATGATTTCGATGTTTGGTGTTGCGTTCGCTTTGTCGATAAGCACTTGGTCAGCACGCAGTGTGTCTGCAAATTCAAGTACGGTTACATGTTCCACAATACCTGCTAGGTCGATAGCCGCTTCAATACCTGAGTTACCGCCACCGATAACCGCTGTTTTTTTGCCTTTGAACAATGGACCGTCACAGTGTGGGCAGTAAGCAACACCTTTGTTGCGGTACTCTTGCTCGCCCGGAACGTTCATTTCACGCCAGCGAGCACCGGTACTTGTGATAACCGTGCGAGCTCGTAGTGTTGCGCCGCTCTCTAGCTCAACGTGGATGTAACCGTCTTCAGTGTCTTCTGCCGCAATGATGTTTGCAGCGCGCTGCTCAGTCATTACTTCAACACCGTACTCTTTTACGTGCTCTTCAAGGCTTGCCACTAATTTAGGGCCGGTGGTTGCTTTCACTGAGATAAAGTTCTCAATCGCCATGGTGTCCATCACTTGGCCGCCGAATCGGTCAGCAACCACACCAGTACGAATGCCTTTACGTGCAGCATAAATTGCCGCTGAAGAACCTGCAGGGCCGCCGCCGACAACCAATACATCAAACGGTGCTTGTTGGTTTAGGTTTGCTGCTTTCTTTTCCGCTGCGCCTGAATCAACCTTGTTAAGGATTTCAGCCAGTGACATACGGCCTTGACCAAATAGCTCACCATTAACGAATACACTTGGTACTGCCATGATGTCGCGAGACTTCACTTCATCTTGGAATGCTGCGCCGTCGATCATCGTTGTCTTAACCAGAGGATTAATCGCCGACATCATATTGAAGGCTTGAACCACTTCTGGACAGTTTTGGCATGAGAGCGAGATAAAAATCTCTACATTAAGCTCTTGATCGAGTTCTTTAATTTGCTCGATTACGTCCGCTTCAAGCTTGATAGGGTGACCACCACTATGAAGCAGTGCTAGAACCAGTGACGTAAATTCGTGACCCATTGGCAAACCGGCAAAACCGATCGCGGTGCCTTTCTCTTGGTTCACGACCTGCATGATAGGGCTGCGAGTGCTTGCGCTGTCATCGCGAGTCACTTCAATTTTATCGGTTAAAGACGAGATGTCATTCGCCAGATCTTGAAGTTTGTTCGCGGTGTCGCTGCCATCCAGGCTAAGCACTAACTGAACATTGGTTTTTAGGTTTTCTAGGTATGCTTTTAGCTGCTGCTTCATTGCTTGATCTAACATAATCGTGCCTGCTCTTAAATTCTGTGTCTTGGTATTGACCAATACCTTCTTGCTGAAAAAGGAAAATAAAAAGGGGGCGCAAGTCGGCAAATATTGTGGTGTTGATGTTTTGAAAGGGTGGCGCGCGACTGCCCTTTAGGAGGGGGGCCGAAGCGCGCCTGTAGAACCGTTTATCTATTCTTGTTAGCTAGGCTTAGATTAAATCTTGCCTACTAGGTCTAGAGATGGAGCTAGAGTCTCTTCGCCTTCTTTCCATTTAGCTGGGCAAACTTCACCTGGGTTAGCGGCTACGTATTGTGCTGCTTTAACCTTGCGTAGTAGGTCTTCTGCGTCACGGCCGATGCCTTCAGCTGTGATTTCCATTGCTTGGATAACGCCTTCAGGGTCGATTAGGAACGTTGCACGGTCTGCAAGGCCTTGACCTTCACGCATAACGTTGAAGTTATTTGTGATGTTGCCAGTTTGGTCGCCTACCATGAAGTATTCGATAGTGCCGATTTTGTCAGAAGTATCGTGCCATGCTTTGTGAGAGAAGTGAGTGTCAGTTGATACTGAGTAAACTTCTACGCCGCGAGATTGAAGCTCTGCGTATTTGTCTTGTAGGTCAACTAGCTCAGTTGGACATACAAACGTGAAGTCTGCTGGGTAGAAGAAGAATACAGCCCACTTGCCTTTAACGTCTTGCTCAGTGATTTCTACGAATTCGCCGTTTTTGAATGCTGTTGCGTTGAATGGTTTGATTTCTGTGTTGATCATGATTTGACTCTCTTTCTAATTTATAGTGTTTAACGCTATCCCGCGTCGATGTAGATATATTGCATTGCCACCGAAAATTAGTGAAATCGGACATTTCTATAGATTCAATAGGCGAATCCTATCTTCGAAAGGAAAAGGCTATCGGTAAAAGCTATCAACAAAAACAATTAACAAAAGCCATCAAACATCAACAACTCCCAATTTAAGTAGCTATGCTCTTTAGGTTGTTCTCTACATTGGGCTTATCTCTATTGGTGTGTGTATCTATGTGTCTATGTAGGTAGGGTTCGGTATGGTTTCTTTGCGTGAGTTGAGTTGTTATATCAAACTGTAAATAACAAAAAATTATCATTAATATAAATTATGATAATTTCAATTAATTAACGCATGTACCTATACTCTCTCCATCGAAACGAAACACCGAAGCTAGACTTCGAAAAGCACAGAATTTAAAACGAATTTGGAGCAAGTTATGAAAATGAATCACGTAGGCATCATGGTGGGTGACATGGACCAAGCAGTCGAGTTTTACACGAAAGCTCTAGGTCTAAGAATCGTAATGAACAACACCAAAGTGATGGAAGAGCGCGAATCAGCAATCGGTCGTATGTGTATCGCTGTATTTGGCGAAGGTTTTAAAGGCTTCAATATTGCTCACCTAGTCACTTCTGATGGCATCGGTGTTGAGATGTTCGAAATGGTTGACCGTGAAGAGCGTCACAACGTTGATTTCTCTCGCCTGGGCATTTTCCACTTCTGTCTACAGCTTCCTAAAGAGCAGTTTCATTCAGCTATCAAGCGCGTTGAAGAGTTTGGCGGTAAGGTACGTATGGATATCCACCGTTACCACCCAGAAGACGAACTAAAACAAGCGCAAATGGTTTACCTAGAAGACCCGTTTGGCAACTTATTCGAATTCTACTCTCACTCATACGAAGATACGTACGCGACTGATTACGAGTAATAGGCGCTACCTACCTATCATAAGGTAGAAAAACTGAAACACCCCCTAAAGAGGATTGGTAGAAATACCAATCCTTTTTTGTGTCTGCGGTATTTGGTTAGAGGTAACGAGTAAACTAGAGCAAACGAGTGCTTTGTGTGTTCTTCGTTGCACTAAAACAAGCCGACTGTGTTGCTCTATAGTGCAGCATTGGCTAGAGATGAAACTTAACTGATTGATAAGTATGATGTTAAACCATTGGCATATATGTTGCTCTATTGTCTTTATGTAAATTGTATACAATAAAAAATACATAAAGGAAGTCACATGGAACAGAACAGTGAATTGATCTACGGATTAGACGATCGACCATCAGTCAGAGCTGCCAGTTACGCAGCGTTGCAGCATGTATTAGCCAGTTTCGTTGGTATTATCACGCCCACACTCATTATTGGCGGTGTGCTTGGGTTGGGTGAGCACATTCCTTATCTGATCAGCATGGCACTCATGGTGTCTGGGGTCGGTACCTTCATTCAAGCGAGAAAAATAGGGCCAGTTGGCGCAGGGATGATCTGTGTCCAAGGAACCAGCTTTGCGTTCTTGGGATCTGTATTAGGTGCAGGTTTTCTGGTTAAAGCGAATGGAGGTGGGCCAGATGAAATGCTCGCTACCATTTTCGGTGTCTGCTTCTTTGGTGCATTTGTTGAAATCGTACTATCGCGCTTTATCGAAAAGCTCAAAGTCGTTATCACGCCCGTTGTGACTGGAATCGTTATCACGACGATAGGTATCTCTTTGATTAAAGTCGGTGTTACTGATATTGCGGGTGGCGTTGGCGCCGAAGATTTTGGCTCTGGAAGCAATCTGATGTTGGGTGCCATCGTCCTCGGAACCATAGTCGTGCTTAACCTGAGTAACAATAATATGGTTAGGCTGTCGTCGATTTTAGTTGGGTTGGTAGTTGGCTGGGGCGTTGCCATTTTGATGGGTAAAGCGTCTATGGTTTCTTTTGCTTCTCAACCGCTATTGAGTATTCCTGTCCCATTTAAATATGGCTTCGCTTTTGATTGGCAAGCCTTCCTGCCTATCGCTTTTATTTACTTGATTACCGTTATTGAAACCACGGGTGACCTTACCGCCAACAGTATGTTCTCAGGGCAGCCAGTTAAGGGGCCAAAATACATCAATCGACTCAAGGCTGGCGTGCTAGGTGACGGTGTGAACTCGCTCATCGCAGCGGTATTCAATACTTTTCCGAACACGACTTTCAGCCAGAACAACGGTGTGATCCATTTTACGGGGATCGCGAGTCGCTACATCGGCTACTTCATTGCCGCGATTCTTTTTCTGTTAGGGTTATTTCCCATCTTAGGTGCGGTTTTAATGACGATTCCAAAGCCAGTATTGGGCGGGGCGACATTAGTGATGTTCGGTACGGTTGCTGCGGCGGGCATCAAAATCATCGCCAATGAAAAACTGGATCGCCGCAGAATTATGACGATTGCCATCTCACTAGGCTTAGGGCTTGGGGTGATGCTAGTGCCGGATTTATTGAAAGAAGCACCCAAGCTAGTGCAAAGCATATTTGGGTCACCTGTAACCATGTCTGGTATTGCCGCGCTTGTGACTACCGGGTTGATGTCTTTGGTGCCTGAAACAAAAGCCAAGCAGATTTCGAACGTCGTACAGACCAGTAAAGCGTAACGGGCTTCTTCGTGCTGAACTAAGGATGTTTAACTAGAGCCACATGACATATGTGGCTCTCAACTTTAACTTATTGTGTGACGTGTTGGCATCTCACTTAACTTGGTAAATAACATAAAATTATCATTAATATAAATTATGATAATTTCAATTAATCGTCGTATCTCCATATACTCTCTCCATCGAAACGAAACACCGAAGCGAGTCTTCGAAAAATACAGAATTAAAGAGAATTTGGAGAAAGTTATGAAAATGAATCACGTAGGCATCATGGTTGGCGACATGGACAAAGCAGTCGAGTTTTACACAAAAGCGCTAGGTCTAAGAATCGTAATGAACAACACTAAAGTGATGGAAGAGCGCGAATCAGCAATCGGCCGCATGTGTATTGCAGTATTTGGTGAAGGCTTTAAAGGTTTCAACATTGCTCACCTAGTAACATCTGATGGCATCGGTGTTGAGCTGTTCGAAATGAAAGAGCGTCAAGAGCGTCACGAAGTTGATTTCTCTCGCTTAGGTATCTTCCACTTCTGTCTGCAACTTCCAAAAGAGCAGTTTCATTCAGCGATTAAGCGTGTTGAAGAGTTTGGCGGTAAGGTTCGTATGGACATCATGCCTTACCACCCAGAAGACGAACTAAAACAAGCACAAATGGTTTACCTAGAAGACCCGTTTGGCAACCTGTTCGAATTCTACTCGCACACATACGAAGACACTTACGCGACTGACTACGAGTAATAGTGTTATCTACCTGTCATAAGGTAGAAAACCGAAACACCCCCTAAAGAGGATTGGTAGAGATACCAATCCTTTTTTTGTTTGTGTGCTTTTTAAGTGCTCCATCATGTGGTGGTGGTTAATAAATCAACAACTTTAAGGCATTGTTAAAGTTGACGTTTTGAAGATAAAACCTTTCATGAATATGACTGAAGCGAGCGTGCTTCATGAAAACATTGCGGAATCACACTAGTAATAGCCTTCGCTGAGAACTCATAATACTCAGTTCAATACTGCTGAACCGCACTACAATGAAAATAGATAAACATTACATGAAGAAGATCTACTGAAATAGCATGAAAAAACTAAACCTTATCTTTGCCGCTTTTCTTATTACTTTGCTTGCCGGATGCTCGTCACATGCGGCCGTCGATACTTCAAAAACAAAGGGCTATGCCAATTCACATGCGCTTGTGGGAGTGGCTTCTTGGTATGGCGATAAATTCCATGGAAAACTGACGGCAAGTGGTGAAACGTATAATAAAAACGCCTATACAGCCGCTCACAAAACCTTGCCATTTGGGACTATCGTGAGAGTGACCAATACAGCCAATAACAAGTCAGTCGATGTCAAAATTAACGATAGAGGCCCTTACGTAAAAGGCCGAGTGATTGACCTTTCCCACAAAGCATTTTCTCAAATTGGTGACGTTAAGAAAGGCGTAGTAAAAGTCAAAATTGAGATTATTGATGACAGCAACACCTTTCGATACAAACACTAGAATCCCCTCCTAACCTCCCCTTGGTGTACATCTCCGCTCCCTTACCAGCAACGGGAAGGGGAGGAAAAAAACCTCGATCTCGATGATTGAATAGCATATTTATGCTTACTCGATAAGGCTGCTTTTGCAGCCTTTTTTGTGCCTTTCGATAATCCATTTTTAATAAGATTATCTTATTTTCAGTATGTGGGTTGATGATGTAATGTGGTCAATAAATCAGTGTCTTAGCTTTCTTATCATTAGGGTTCATTGAAATTCATTGTGAAATAATGAAAAGCTAACCTAATCCAAGTTGAGCCTTGGTGTGATTAACAGTGAAAGCCTAAGGGCAATTACATTTAGTTACTTACTGAAGTAAAACTGAAATATTAGTTACACGGTTCTGAAATTTTTGGTGTTTAGCTTATGGGCTTCTATATCGCATTTAAATAAGGAAATACCCGTGAAGCTAACCCCTGTCGTTGCAGCCGTAATTATGTCTTTCAGTTCAGCAAGTTTTGCTTTTAGCTTGCAACAATCTGCCAATGAAAACAGTGAAGATCTCGTATGGACAGGGCACCTAAGCCCAGACAGCGACACGGTAATGTCTGCGATGCTCGCGGCTCATATTTATGGTGGTACGGCGACAGTGCCTGAGCCGATTAATCCTGAATCGACGTTTATCTTGAACTACTGTAATGCAGAATCTCCACGTGTAGAGACAGATTACTCTTCATACCGAGTGGGGCTGGTTGACTTCAACCAAGTGACTCAATTAGCACCAACTATTGATCAAGCATCCATTGTGGCAGTGGTCGATCATCATGCGATTGGTGGCTCTCCAATTAACACCCCGCAGATTGTCGAGATGGATATCCGAGGTTGGGGTTCAGCTGCAACTATACTGGCTGACAATGCTGAAAAGCTCGATGTGACATTACCTAAACACCTCGCTTGTGTTGGCTTGGGTGCGATTCTTTCTGACACAGTGGTATTCCAATCAACAACTACAACAGATCATGATCGTGAATACGCAGAGAAGCTGGCGAAGGTTGCAGGCATTTCAGATATCGAAGACTTCGGTCAACAGATGTTGGTTGCTAAGTCAGATCTTAGCCACCTTTCATCTGAAACCATTCTGACGCTGGATTACAAAAACTTTAAGTACGGTGGCAAACAGGTGGGTATCGGTGTTGCTGAAACACTAATGGCTCAACAACTGATTGACCGTAAAGACGATCTTCTAGCAGCAATGAAGACTTACAAAAAAGAGAACGGGCTAGACCATCTGTTCTTTTCAATCACAGATACCAAGAACAAAGAAGCGAACTTATTGTGGGTGGATGAAAGCGACTATCAAGTCATCAAATCGGCTTTCAACGCTGAACCAACAAGTGACATGCTGACTTTGGAAGGTGTCACTTCACGTAAGCGCCAGATTGGCCCTGCGGTTCAAAAGGCAATTGAGAGCTTGAAAGTAGAAAGAGAGTTTGGAGGGGATTGGTAGAAATACCAATCCCTTTTTTAATTATTGGGCGTCTAAATGGGATTTGGACAATAACAAGTTAGGAGCAGTCATAAACTGCAGTCTCATTCGAAGCGATTAAAAAAGCACTTCTAAACGAGATGTTAGAAGTGCTAGGGCGTGTTGATCTTTGCTGTACATTTCGCGTTCAACAATACATCGGTAGCCACATTAACATGAATGCCAGCGATAACATGCTGGCATAATTCCTTTCTAGCTTGTCATATCTACTTGAAATAGCTCGA
>NZ_JBFSVE010000044.1:0-46664 GCF_041467715.1 Vibrio sp. 10N.247.311.14 | reverse complement strand
TTCTCGCTGAAGCCTTGTGGCGTCTGCCGTGTCAGTGAGGCGGCATTATAGAGATATTCATCACATTGGCAAGTGTTTATTAAAGAAAGATGCAAAAATAACGATTACATGGCGAATAAACACTCAAAGCCTTATTTGTGTAAGTTTAACTACAGAGTACTTACAAAATAACCACAGACTTATCCACAATTGCTCTGATTTTCATCCTAGAAAACAAAAAAGCTGCCTCATGGCAGCTTTTTAAATGGCAACGAGTCTAAATCCCAGAACCATATTGCTCTCCATCATCTTCATGGAGACCACATTCGCGTTTCAACCCATTAAAACGAGTTTCCTCTTCAGTCATACCCGGTTCCCACTTCTTAGTTGTATGTGTATCTCCAACAGAAAGGTAACCCTGCTCTCGAAGCGGGTGATAACCGAGACCATGCTCTTCTAGGTAATAGTGAACATCTTTATTCGTCCAATCGATTACCGGCAAAAATTTAAACACACCATTTTGGATAGATAAGATTGGCAAATTTGCACGCGATTGAGATTGCTCTCTTCTTAAACCGGAAAACCATGTCCCAGCCTCGAGCTCATCCAACGCTCTTCTCATCGGTTCAACTTTATTAAGCTTGTTGTACTTCTCTATCCCTTCTATACCTTGATCCCAAAGTTTTCCATATTGCGCTTCTTGCCAATTAGGGCTCTGTTGGGCGCGAAAGACTTGAAGGTTTAGAGTCAACTTCTGACTTAACTCATCAATAAAGCGATAGGTCTCCGGAAATAGATACCCTGTGTCAGTCAAAATAACCGGAATATCTGGTTTTGCTTGGGTCACTAGGTGCAACATCAATGCTGCTTGGATTCCGAAACTAGAAGACACAACATGTGTCCCTTCTAAATTATCTAAAGCCCACTTAACTCTTTCTAATGCGGTTAGCTGCTCTAACTCTGCGTTGATTTGTCCAAGACGAAGTATTTGCTCCGTCTTAGTCAATGCGAGTAGCTCTGCTAACTTCAGTTTTGAAGCGACAGAATTATGCATGCAGATCCCTCTTTGAAATTATCACCTCTTCGATGATGCCAGCTCGGATTGTAAAATCACCGAACCCTTCATTGTCGTTACGTTCCGTAGCCCAACGTCCCACCAGCGAATCAATCTCTTCTAAGATCTGAGCTGAAGTGATGTTCTCTTTATACATCTTAGGGATACGAGTTCCGGCTTTGTTGCCACCTAAGTGCATGTTGTAACGCCCCGGAGCCTTGCCGACTAAACCAAGCTCAGCCAACATTGCACGACCACAACCGTTTGGACAACCTGTGATTCGAAGGATGATGTTATCTTCTTCTGGTAATCCATGTTTTTTCAGAATGTCTTCAACATCCGTTACAAACTCAGGAAGAAAGCGCTCAGCTTCTGCCATTGCTAAAGGACATGTTGGGAAAGCCACACACGCCATTGAGTTTTTACGTTGCTCTGAAACAGCATCATCCATCAAGCCATATTGACGCGCCAGTTTTTCAACCTTGGCCTTTTGACTCGTCGACACACCCGCAACAATTAGGTTTTGGTTTGCAGTCATGCGGAAGTCACCTTTGTGGATCTTCGCTATTTCAGCAACACCTGTTTTCAGAGCTTTACCCGGAAAATCAAGTAAACGACCATTCTCGATGAATAACGCCAAGTGGTGCTTACCATCAATGCCTTCCGCCCAACCAATGCGATCACCACGGCCAGTAAACTCATAAGGACGGCTTTCAGAAAATTCTACGCCTGCACGCTTTTCTACTTCTGCTTTGAATACATCAATACCAACACGGTCTAGTGTGTATTTGGTTTTTGCATTCTTACGGTTTGAACGGTTACCCCAGTCACGCTGAGTCGTTACCACCGCCGCTGCTACATCTAACGTTTTATCTAATGGCACAAAACCAAAGTCGTCAGCTTTACGTGCATAAGTAGAGGTATCACCATGTGTCATAGCAAGACCGCCACCGACTAACACATTAAAGCCCACCAGCTTTCCGTCTTCAGCAATAGCAACAAAGTTAAGATCGTTAGCATGGACGTCCACATCATTTTGCGGAGGAATGACAACCGTCGTCTTGAACTTACGCGGTAGGTAGTTGCTACCAAGGATAGGTTCTTCATCCGTTGTTTCTAGTTTTTCACCATCTAACCAGATTTCTGCATAAGCACGAGTCTTCGGTAATAGATGTTCACTGATCTTTTTCGCCCACTCGTAAGCTTCTTGATGAAGTTCAGATTCAACCGGGTTTGTCGTACATAGAACATTTCGGTTTACATCACCCGCTGTCGCAATTGAATCAATGCCAATGCTATTTAGCGTTTGGTGCATCAACTTAATGTTCGGCTTCAAGACACCGTGGAACTGAAACGTTTGACGAGTTGTTAGACGAATTGAACCGTAAGAGGTACTTTCGTCTGCGAACTTATCAATCGCCAACCACTGCTTAGGGGTAATGATGCCACCAGGCATACGAGCACGAAGCATGACGTTATGTAACGGTTCGAGCTTTTGTTTGGTACGTTCGTTACGAATATCACGGTCGTCTTGTTGATACATACCGTGGAAACGAATCAACTGAAAGTTATCAGCAGTAAAGCCACCTGTTATGCGGTCTTGGAGATCTTGTTCAATCGTACCGCGTAGGTTATTACTTTCACGCTTAAGACGCTCATTGTCAGCCAAAGGTCCAAGTACTTGACCTAGCACTTCTTGCTCTATTACTTGCTTGCTCATTAGTACACATCCCTTTGGTAACGTTTCGCTTTACGTAAATCATTAATATATTGTTCAGCTTGCTCGCGGCTCTGGTTGCCATGCTTTTCCGCTATCGAAACTAACGCTTCATGAACATCTTTAGCCATTCGAGTCGCATCGCCACAGACATAGAGGTACGCGCCCTCTTGCAGCCATTGCCACACCTGCTCTGCTTGTTCGATTAAACGATCCTGAACATAAACCTTTTCTTTTTGGTCACGGCTAAAGGCAACATCGAGCTTAGTTAGCGCGCCAGACTTGAGGTACTTTTGCCATTCAACTTGGTATAAGAAATCTTGAGTAAAGGTACGGTCACCAAAGAACAACCAGCTTTTTCCTTCAGCATCATTGTTTTCACGCTCTTGAACAAAACTGCGGAACGGTGCGATACCGGTACCCGGGCCGACCATGATGATTGGTGTATTGTCGTCTTGTGGTAGCTTGAAGTTATTGTTGTTCTCAACAAACACCTTCACTTCACCACCCTCTTCAAGACGTTGAGCTAAGAAGCTAGAAGCTCCGCCTAAACGAGACTCTTCGCCTTTTTGGTATTCAACCAAACCAACCGTCAAGTGAACTTCTTCATCTACTTCTGCTTGGCTTGATGCAATAGAATAGAGACGCGGTGTCAGCTTACGTAACAGGCCAATTAACTCATCAGCCGATAGCTTAGTTTTCTTCTCAGCTAAAACATCGACAACTTGAGTATTACCCGCGTATTCACGAAGCTTGTCTTTATCTTCCACCAGCTTGATTAACTTCTTGCTGCCCGATAACTCAGCAAACTTAGTCACAAGTTGAGGGTTTGAAGTGGTAATCTCAAATTTACTCACTAGCGCACTATGGATAGATAGATTCTCACCATCGACATCGACACTTTCGATACCCGATAACCCAACCTTAGAAAGAATCTGATTTGCGAGTTCTGAACTGTTTTCATACCATACGCCTAGCGCATCGCCGGGTTGGTAGGTAATGCCCGACTCATCAAGATCAATCTCGATATGACGAACATCTTTGCCCGAATCACGACCGGTGATCTTTTGGCTCGTCAATAGTGTCGCGGTGTATGGGTTTTGTTTGGTGTATTGCGAATGACCGGCGGCCGCTTGACCGACTGGTAATTGAACCACATCGGCTTCAGTGCCTGTCGATAGCGTCTCTTTTACTTGCTCTAATGCTTTAGCGCGCCATTCCGTTGCTGATTCTTCGTAATCAACATCACAATCAAGACGGTCGACAAACGATTTAGCACCAAGCTTAGCGAGGAAGTTATCGAAGTCTTTAGCCGTTTGGCAGAAGAACTCATAGCTTGAGTCACCTAAACCAATCACACCGTATTGTAGGTTTGATAATTTTGGCGCTTTCTTCGATTGTAGGAATTCATGCAACTCAATAGCGTTATCAGGGGCTTCGCCCTCACCATTGGTTGAAGCCACAAAAATGACGTGTGTCTCTTTGGCTAGGTTCTTACCTTTATAATCACTTGCATCGAAAAGCTCGACAGCAATACCTAAGGCTTTTGCTTCTGCCTCTAGCGATTCAGCGACGCCTTTAGCATTACCGGTTTGAGAAGCGAAGATAATGCTGAGCTTACCCGCTGGCTTAGCCGCTACTGCGGCGGCCGCTTGAGCGATTGGCGCAGCAGCACCGACAGGCTGAGCTTGGCTCACTCCCCAAAGGTAACCACTGACCCATGCCAGTTGCTGTGAAGACAGTTCAGAAACAGTTTGCTGAAGATGACCCAATTGTTGGTCATTAAGTGGTGCTGCTAGCCCAGGTAACTCATTAGCCCCAGACTGTGCATTATTATTTTGTGAAGACTCTTTCTTATTTAAAGACATGGTCACGACATCCCTAATCATTGCGTGACGATAGATTAACCACTCCTTTTAATAACAAGAAAGAATAGAAAAGTATGTTTTATAACTTTTTGGAAGTAAAAACCGATTGAAACGCAAATTGACTTACTGGTTTTCAATACGCACTTGCTGAAAGCCAACCGCCATTGCCGATTTAGATGCTAGGTCTAAATCCGCGTAATGGCACTCTTCACCATGAACATCAGTAAGCAGAACAAAGCCACCTCCCATATGGCGAAACTCCACAACCCAAGACCCTTCTTGAATTGAGGGCTCTATGATAGCTTCAACTAACAGGTTTTCTCTATATAAATTTCGTAATTCATTGAGTGTCATATTCCATCCCTTGCTTTGACCTCACTACATAGACCTTATAAGAATAGACGCAAATTGGCTCTCTGTATTAAGGATGGTCGAAAGTGATGAATGTGCTAACTAATTCCAGAAAGATATATACTCAAGTAACCAATAGATATAAAAAACGCCACTTAATAAAGTGGCGTTCTTAAAATTCGCTCTAAATTTACTTTATATGGCCTAGAAGCGCACTTCAGCACCAGCAAACCAGCCATCGACCATGACAAAGCTCTTGCCTAGTTCTGAGCTAAAGAACTCATCCGAATCTAAATCGATAACACGGTAACCACCACGCAGGGCAATTTCAGATTCTGATACTGGAATTCGGTACTGAACACCCGCCATCAAGTCAGTGCTCTTAATACCACTGCTATCACCAAACTCCATCGTACCAATGATATCGAAGTTGGTGTCAGGAACGTTGATCTCTGCGTTACCGTAGAAGCTCCAAGTGAATTCATCAAAGCTTGTTTGAGCGCCACCCGTTTTCGGTTCGATGTAATTCGAGTTTGAATACTGAGTAAACGTCACACCCGCATCGAAGTTCATCAGCTTGTGATCTAACAACGTGTAATAGAAGGTGTAATCGTACTTATCGAAAGCCAATGAATCTGCATCAACAGAAGTATAGCGAAAGCTAGCGTTTGGTAGCATCGGGGCATTATGCTCAAATGCGAAATACAACGAAGGTGAGTTAGAGTCATCATCTTGTCTAACTTCGTTTAGCTTTGTACTTCCCCACCACATATCGGCACCGACTTTAGCCGTGTAAGAAAACTCTTCTTCAGCAGACACTGCTGAACTTAAAGATAGCATTCCCACTAAAGCAATTAATGGCATTTTATTCATTTGAGATAGCTCCAATTCCATATCGTTGTGCTAATTGTATGCACATTCATAGATTATTGGGGAAAATTCTATCACACATCTTAAATTCTCAAACGATAAACCGCTGACGATCAAAGATTTGACGACACCATGATCTTAGTAACGTCTTTGGTTAGAACTGTGTACAAAGTTTTTGAAAAACCACACACCGATTGCAATCACGATCAACCAAGGCAGTAACTTAAACACGACCCCCATCATACCTAAGACCAACATGACTAATAACGCTACTCCGGTTGCAGCCAATACCGTCATAAACGTGATACCAGTGACAAGTAGAGTCGCAACGAAAATAAGAACAAATATTAATTCAAACATAATGGTCTCCCTAATGAGTTAATGACCTATCTTTCCTACTTTCTAACATTGCAGCTTCCATACCAAGTATGCCAACCCTATAAAATCCTTATTTATCAGATAAATAAAAAGCCACACATCTTCATGCGTGGCTTTTCGGAAACTTATAGTGGTAAATTTAACCTCTAGTGGCGAATTTAACCTTAAGTTTTTAACTTAGAGGGAGCTTAAACATTTAGCTCTTTAGGGATCTTAGCCAATGCTGTTTGCATCACTTCAATACCTGCACCTTTCTTATGTGCGTTTTCACTGATGTAGCGACGCCATTGTCTTGCACCAGGCATGCTTTGAAACAAACCAAGCATGTGACGAGATATGTGACCTAAGCTTGCGCCATTTGAAAGTTCACGCTCGATGTACGGGTACATCTCTTCGACAACCTGTGAGCGCTTCTTAATTGGAGTGTCTAAACCAAAGATCTGTTGATCAACTTCAGCCAAAATAAATGGGCTATGGTAAGCCTCACGACCAATCATCACACCATCAAGGTGTTGCAAGTGCTCCTTAGTTTGCTCAAGAGTAGTAATGCCACCATTCACGGCAATCACCAGATCAGAGAAATCTTTCTTGATTTGGTATGCACGATCATAATCTAGCGGTGGGATCTCACGGTTCTCTTTCGGGCTAAGGCCACTCAACCACGCTTTACGCGCGTGAATAGTAAATTGCTCACAGCCACCTTTTTCAGAAACCGTCGAAACAAACTTAGTTAGAAACTCATAAGAGTCTTGGTCATCGATACCGATACGCGTTTTCACGGTAATTGGAATATCAGTGACTTCTTTCATCGCTGAAACACAATCTGCCACCAACTCGGGCTCAGCCATCAAGCATGCACCAAATCGACCATTCTGAACTCGGTCTGAAGGGCAACCTACGTTAAGATTCACTTCATCGTAACCACGCTCACCAGCAAGCTTGGCACAAGCAGCAAGATCAACCGGGTTTGAACCACCGAGTTGAAGTGCAAGAGGATGTTCTTGCTCGTTATATTCTAGGAAGTCGCCCTTACCATGTAAGATCGCGCCCGTTGTTACCATTTCCGTGTACAGAAGAGTCTGCTGAGAAAGCAAACGGTGAAAGTAACGACAGTGGCGGTCAGTCCAATCGAGCATGGGTGCAACAGAAAGTCGGTTACTAGCGTATTTACTGGTTTTATTAGTGTTTGTCATGATTCAGTCTCAATTAA
Organism: Vibrio sp. 10N.247.311.14; assembly: GCF_041467715.1. Taxonomy (NCBI): domain Bacteria; kingdom Pseudomonadati; phylum Pseudomonadota; class Gammaproteobacteria; order Vibrionales; family Vibrionaceae; genus Vibrio; species Vibrio sp. 10N.247.311.14. Next base: position 39,237 of record NZ_JBFSVE010000044.1, on the reverse strand, counting down.
TACTGTACAAACATACAGTTAATTACCTAGAATTAAACGGAATTACTTCCTGTAGTACCCCTCAAGTACCCCTTTAGGAGTTGGACAATGGCAAGTTATACCATCGAGACCAGAAAGCTAAAAAGCGGTGAACCAAGGTTCAAGGTAACAATCATCGTTAAAAAGAATTCGCGCATTATACACAGGGAAAGCAAAACTCTAAAAAAGAAAGCGCTCGCTAAAGCTTTGGGTAAAAAAAGGGTAGCTGAACTAGAGGCTCAAGGGGTACTAAATCAGCCAAAAACAGTCCCCCTTTCGGTACTCCTCGATTTATTCATGGCCGAAAGAGATCTTTGGGACAATACAGGCCGCACCAAACGCTATGTGATTAAGATGCTTAGGGATTGCGACATCGCCCAAGTTGAGAGTAATCAGCTACGAACTAGCGACTTAATCGAGCACTGTAAAAACAGAAGAGGTGCAGGAGCCAAACCCGCAACGATTTATCATGATATTGCTTACCTACGTTCTGTAATGAAAAAGTCTAAGCCTGTCTTCAACATCGACACCAATCACCAGATATTTGATGAAGCCGTCCCAGTTCTGATTGATATGGGGTTAGTTGGTAAGAGTCAGAAACGAACACGTCGCCCTACTTCTGAAGAACTGAAGCTTTTAAAACTTGGATTAGAGCAACGTGAGTCTTTCCGGCCAAACGGTACAACTCGAATCCCATTCACTGACATTCTTGAGTTCAGCATTCTTACTTGTATGCGAATTGGTGAAGTCTGCAAGCTGCGTTGGGAAGATCTCAACCAAGAACATAAAACGATACTCGTTAGAGATAGAAAAGACCCAAGGAAGAAAGATGGCAATCACATGATTGTTCCGTTACTTGGTGAATCATTCGAGATCGCACTTAAACAACCGAACAAAGGCGAACTCATTTTCCCGTACAACTCACGTAGTGTGAGCGCAGGCTTTCAGCGAGTTAGAAACGAATTAGGCATTGAAGATTTAAGGTATCACGACCTACGAAGAGAGGGCGCTAGCAGGCTGTTTGAAAAAGGCTACTCAATCGAAGAGGTTGCTCAAGTTACTGGTCATCGGAATTTGAATATATTGTGGCAGGTTTATACGCAATTATACCCACACAAATTGCATTCCAAATAACAAGAAGTATCATACTTACAGATTGAGTCAAATATCAGGATTAGCATGAGCATTACCACCATCAATGACATCCTCGACCTAGAAACACTGTCGGAGTCAAATCAAGTTGAGTTTAAATTGGCAGGAGGCAGAGATGGTAAAGGAGCATTACCAAAAGACTTCTGGTCGTCCTATTCAGCTATGGCTAACAGTAGAGGTGGTTGGGTAATACTTGGAGTCCAAGAGCTCAATCAAGAGTTTATTCCTGTGGGTGTCGCTGAGCCAGAGAAAGTAAAAATTGACTTGTTTAATCAATTGAATGATCGTGATCGTGTTAGCGCCAACGTCATATCAGATGATGATGTACAAATAGTTCAGCTCAAAAGCAAGCCTGTTATGGCAATTCATATACCTCCAGCTACGCGAAACCAAAAACCAGTGCACCTCAAAAAGACGCCTTTTGGTAACACTTACATGCGAATTCATGATGGAGATCGTAAGTGTGATAACGAAACTGTCAAACGAATGATAGCTGAACAACTCTATGACAGCCGAGATAGTGAAATCCTCTCCGAACATTACAGTTTTATTGAGGATATAAATATAGATAGCCTTAAAACCTATCGCAACTTGCTGGCTGCTCATAGTCCACAGCATCCTTACCTTGAATATGAACTTTTCGACCTATTTAAAAAAATAGGTGGGTGGATCAAAAACAGAGAGAATGGTAAAGAAGGGCTTACTCTCGCAGGTGTTCTGATGTTTGGTAACTGGGAAGCAATTTCCGCAGCCGCTCCGAATTACTTTGTTGATTTTCAAGAACGGCCAGAGGCAAAGACAGAACTCAGATGGGTTGACCGTGTTTGTCCCGACGGTACTTGGTCAGGTAATCTTTTTGATTTCTACCGTAAAGTATATGGAAAGCTATCCTCAGAAATCAAAGTTCCTTTTGAAGTCGAAGCTGGTCAACGAAAAGCAGACACACCAGTTCACATTGCTCTGCGTGAAGCTCTCGTCAATAGTATTGTCCATTCAGACTTTACAGATCGTGTATCTATTCTAATCGTCAAACGTCCTGATATGTTCGGGTTCCGAAACCCTGGGCTCATGAGAATACCACTTGAAGATGTGATAGCAGGCGGCGTTAGTGATTGCCGAAACCGACTTTTACACCAAATGTTTCTTCTGATTGGCTTAGGTGAACGTGCTGGATCAGGTATGCCCAAAATATTCAGCGGTTGGAAATCTGTCAATTGGCGCACACCAAAATTATGGGAAAAACCAACTCCGCCTCAAACTATACTTGAACTATCTACCGCAAGTTTAATACCAGATGCTACTCGCGCTAAACTACTACAAATCTTTGACTATAAGTTTAATGCTTTAGGAGACTTTGAACAGTTAATTGTAGCTACAGCTGCAATCGAAGGCTGGATCAATCATGAACGAGCTTGCCAACTAACAACCAAGCACTCACGTGAAGTAACATTAACTCTACCAAAATTAGAAACTAAAGGTTTTTTAGTTTCTAACGGTGAACAGAAACAAAAGTCTTACACACTTCCGGGGGTATCATTACCTACACCTGATGAAGTTTTCGCACCTTCACTTGAGTTAAATGCGTTAACCCTAGATAGCAACTCAACGCAAAACTACGGTAGCTTAACGCACAACGACGATAGCTTAACGCATAACGAAACAGGCTTAACGCATAACACAAAACAATTGCCAAACGAAGAAAAGAGAGATGTACAAGGTCGCATTATTTCTGAACGCTTTGAACGCCCATTCGTGGATGATATTAATAAGCTTGAGCCTAGCTTTAAAGAGCACTTAGAGGGTATTGCCAAGCTTGCCATGGAAAATAAGAGGTTAGCCCCAGAGGATATGCGAAACATCTTGATATCATTATGTAAAGACCAATATATACCAATTGGAGAGTTAGCAAAGTTAGTTAACCGAACTAGCCAAAACATACGACAAAGTCATTTGAAACCTATGATTAATGAGGATTTACTCAAAATGGCCTTTCCAAATACTCCGAATAATCCAATGCAAAGTTATACGGTAAAAAACTAAGACTCAATAATCTCAATAAAACCTAGATAATTGATTGAACTTCATTTCTAGGTCATTAACTTTTTTAACGAGCTTATCCATTAATACATTAGTACTTCTGATGTTCTGCCAAAGCATTCCTAAGAGTACTATTTCCACAGGCTTAAGCCCCAGCTGAGATAGCAGGGGCAAAATTTGTAACTCGCTCATAGCTAACCCTTAAATTCATTGCGTAGGGTTTCCCACAGGCCAAATACTATTGGAGCACTTGCGCCAATAATGCCACCGAATTGAACACCGTCTGCCGATACGCTCGCGGTGATAAGTTCAGGGTGACCAGATACCAAAGCAGCTCCCGCGCCAAGTAACGCTAAACCCTTTTTAGTGGAAGGAGCAGATCATTTTCTTCTGTTCACTTTCTATGACGCGGACTTAAATAACCAACTTTTCAAGTTCGATTCGGTGAGAGGCTTTTCCTTTACTGTGCTTTACCCATAAACGCTTTGGTTGGTATCCATTGGCACGGACCTCAACATCATAATTACCCTCTGGCAATCGCATACCGGCTTGGTACCTAGGCTTAATATTCATTATTCGAACCTTAAAACCCGGTTGGTTCTGTGCATTTGAATTGATGTACATAGGAAACTCCGTTTGGGCTTCATTATTGTTTTTAGCTGAACTCACCGGTTCGCTCTCAGCACGCTGAGTTAAATAACGAGCAAAAACACCATCCAACTCCGCTACCGAATGCTCCAAAGAGGTAGAAAACCCATCAGTAATACGCATACTTTTGTCTATTTGAGCGCCAAGTGGGTGAATCAACGGTTGAGTATGTATCACCCAACGAACGGCATAAGAAGCCGACGGAGATAGTGTGTCACTGACTTGCTCTAAGAAAAAGCCAATCGTTGAGTCCGTTTGAGTGTACTTGGATGAAAATACATTCACAGGCACAACAAGAATAACGAATATGACGATAAACGAGCTGCCTATATTCAGAGCCTTGCTCTTCAAGTTCGGTGCTGGCCGTGGTTTATGGTAATTCATCAACACGATAAATTTTCCTGGCAGCTTAAACACCGTTAGGACAACGAGAAATAGCGATAGTCCCATTGATATTGGCGGCACAATGATAGAACGCAATGCCGCTTTGCCTTGTTCAGCATAAGGGCCATCATCAGCAAACTGAGCGCGTGACGCCTCAATATAACCTAGCCAATAATCTCTCTCACGCCTCACATTTGGAACAATAACCTGTTGGTAAAATTGCTTATTATTCCACGTCGCCATCATGGGCTCGACGTAATAACGTTCGCCCATACGATTCTTTATTTGTTGCTGAACTTCGGCTACTTTTTGAAAATCATTCCAAGATAAGTTCGGTTCAATGTCGTAACCCCGCTGCTTTGCCTCGGCATGCCAACGAGCTTTGGTGTCCTTCATAACTTTGTTTCTGACTGCATTTTTAAACACGCTAATTTGGTTTATTTGCCAATTGGAGTCTAAATGGATCCCCTTTCGATGAACTTGAGTACGAACCTTACTTGCTGTTGTAGAGTGGGAGCGAAACTCCGACATAGAGTCGATTCCCATAGGATAACCGGTCTCTTTTAAGAACTGTTTTTGCCACACTGCCAGTATTCGTGGTGTGTAATGAGCGACACTATTGGTATACGTTTTATCTTGAATGGCTTCTCCAGCTTGCCCTGTCGCCTGCTCAATACCGGCTTGGATAACTGATAAGCCTAGAGAACCGAATGCTTCCCCCCAAGATGTTTCACCTTTCGTTCGTCGAAAGGTTTTCTCTAACCAATAATCCATCGGTTGGTGGGGAATCGAGTTATCTTTTAATAAGCGTTCATAGCGATCTTCAATGCGGCTGATACAATTGGCTCTTGAGCTTCCTTTGCGTTTATAACAGCGTTCTTTATCATCAAATAGGTCAAAAATAGGTTGTGCAACTCTTTGTGCTCTCGCCTCTGCTCTCGTTAAATAGGCCTTACTCGCCTGTTGATAATCACGATACCCCGTCGCGACGGTCGACTCGACCTCTTCCCACGCTTGATTGGCCTTTTGATGGCGAGACTCTACCGTCTGATTATACGCCCCAACATGTTTTTGATATTGATGCCACGATTGCTGAACTTCACTCCGTAATACTTTATAGTTCGCATAGTGCTCATCGAAATTGGCGTTTGCTCGATTTTGAATATAACGATCCAAAATTTGAACTTTCTTATCATCAATATGACTTAAGAATGCATCATTGCTGTAAACCAACCCACCGATCAAAGCGAGAAAAGTCATTTCTGACGACTCGGTACTCGCCTCTGAGTTATAAGGGATCCCTTCGATATTAATCGCATTCATCGCTAAACTAGATCGCAGTACAGAGGAAAAGAAAGCCTCCTGTCTCTGCTTTGCACTACTCGGTTCAATCAACCATTTATCTATTACCGCCTTTTGACCAAAAAAAACCGTTGGCCAAACCAAAGCTGTAATCACGACCAACGATGAAATAGCGCGAAACTTCGTCGTGGTCAGCCATCCTTTAAGTAGAAAATCCGCAACAATTAAAGTCACCCCGATCCCTGAGATGGTTCGGCCAAATAGCTCCGTTTTATGTAATTGAGCATCACTAACATCGATTCCACCCGCAATTTCAACCAACTTGGCGTTGAAAGCGACTTCAGGAAAAAGATAAAGAAGTGAACAAAAAAACAACAAAACAGCCAACCATTTCGGCTTCTTATTATTTGTGGTTATTACGTCCTGGCTAGGAACTGGTTTCATCTTAACGCTTCCATAATTTGTCTATCCCTGTTCTCATCAAACATCATTTTTCTGTCGGCATCGAAATGCTGATCGCATCGTTACTTAAATTTAAATCTTCATCTTGAATATCAAACAGCACTGCTGGCTTCGCGCTCTGCGTTGTTTGCGTTCTTTTTTTCACACCTTTCACGCTAGCAGGCTTGGAATATGACACACTCCTAATGAGACCTCGGTTAGTGATGTAATGGCCATCTTTGAGGTAATCTATTTGTTCATAGAGTCGGTGAAAATCAGCGTCATTGGGTAGGCCAGCAACGGTTTCGCCTGCTAACGTTGTGGGTTGGTAGCCATTTGATTGAACGACAAGCTGTGGAGCAAGCTGCTGACAAATAGAGAACTTACTGGTATCCATGATCGCCTCATCTGGCAGAGGTCGACCTGCCTTAGCTAACGAGACCAATTGATCTTGGTGGTAATCCGTTCCGTTAATCGTATAAGTCACCACCTTCATGCCTTGCGCTTTCGCACGGCTGTAAATTGTCGCATATTGTCGGTAACTTCTTATATCAACATGTAATCCACTATTGGGGCCAAGTATTCGTTTTACCGTTTTAGCGGAATGTTTGGGCTTATGCTTACGATAACGCCCCTCCATAGCAAAGGCGCGATCGATATTCTTTTTATTTTTCTGATAATAATCATCAGAACCCATGCCTCGCTTTGCATCTTTTTTAAATTTAGCAACCGACGCCGAATGAGGCTCCCATACATACCCAAGATAAACACTTGGATTGATTTCCCGCATTTTTTTCAGAACGTCCATATCCATTGATGAATAAAAATAGTTTCTATAGGGGAGACTTTGTCTGGCCATTTCGTCGAGTTTAAACAAATCTTCCATGGAGCCATCTGATGTTTTTATTTCAATATTAAGGGGTTGTTCAATCGTTGCGTAATGGTACCAATCATTCACGGCTTCATTGAAATAAGCGGGACGATACCCATCTAATGTTCCGTCAGGGCTCCTTCCACTCAGAGAGTTCCACTCACTACTCTTCATACGACTCACGCGATATCGCTTACCATCACTACGAGCGGTTGCTCTTCCTGTTTCTATGTCGTGATGTACAACCCAATCTTTATCACGCGTCAGCATCACATCAATTTCTGCTCCATCAAAACCACTTACCGCCGCCATTTGAATCGCATTACGAGAGTTTTCAGCATAATTAGAGCTGCCACGGTGGGCGATAACATCAATAGGGCACTGTCCTTTGATGTAAGAGATATCCCCTCCCATGGTTTGATAAAGATTGCGCGATTTTAACGCCAACTGCATATCACGAAACATTTCTCGCCCCTCTGCTGAGTTATGATTCGAGATTAGTTTTGCATCTGCAGGTAATCCAAGCCCTCGCTCCAAGGTTGGTTGTGGTGGTGTTACTTTATCTGTAGATGAACATCCCTGAATAAGAGCAATAGTAGTGACAAGCAGCCCTCTTGAAAGCGTGGTTACACGTGAAGGTGGTGAAAACATGAGATCCTTATCCGTTGGTAGCTTATATGTGACATAACTGGGTTTCACACGCTGAGCACGACAAAGTCGGCCTCCAAGCACGGAGACCGCAAAGTGCTAATATATGATGACTCCAACCATTGATTTCGATTGTTGATATGTTGTTGGAGTGGACGTATTTAATGGTTTAATTTGATTGAAAGCAAAGGCTCAAAAACTCATAAATACAAATCATGATTACATTATTTCATCAAATAATAATTGAATAAGCCCTTGTTCATCTGGGATGTCATACCCCTTTCGACATGGATAAGCCAAACCATCTGTGAAGTTCAAAAACGAAAAGCTATTGTCTATGCTTTCGCTCCCCTCTTCATCCTGCCATGGTTCAATAGTACTGTTCTGTTTAGTCACGATATAACCACACGAATTGACAGGCATCTCGGTCTTACGATTTAAGACTATCTTATGATTGGAATTATTGTAGTGATTTACTCGAATCTTACCGGCTAACGCTAGATATATCGCCCCTGCGGCGCCCAAAAGCAAAGTATGGCCGATAACTTTACCTGTCGCACTCGCTACGGCGATTCCAACATTAGCAGTCGCACTCGCGATGCTTTGACCTCGGTTTCCATAACGGTCTGTAGAATACACGTAATCCACGCTATGTTTTCTTTCAACGCGAGCACGTTGTCTGACAGGAGTATGGTTTATGTACTCTTGACCACCAAAAGCATCAAAGTTGTGTATTAATACCGGAACACAATGATAAGTTTCTCCATTCCAGTTCACTACACGAGCCTTCATTTGCCATGGATAATACTCTTCATCTAAATATTTCTTACATAAAGCTGGTAACAAATGGCTAAGTAACGCTGTGTTGTGATCGCTCTGCGCCATGTTGTACAGTCCTTGCGTTATTGATCGGGCCTGCTCTTGATCTCCTGATCTTGCGGCAACGATAAAGAGAATGACCTCGCCCCAAAAAGTATCGTTGATCAAGTAGTCAACCGGCAAATTATCGATTTCGATTAAAGCTCGTGGAACATCTTCATCGGACAAAGCCTCCAATACTGCAGACAAGTGATGCACGCGATCTTGAGGCTTTGCAATAGGTTCGTAATATGCGTCCCATCGTTCAACAAAGGTCTTCCAACGCATTATTTTTTTAAACTCCTCAGTTACTCCTTCCGTGGTGAGTAACTTAGGTTCAATATATTTTGCAATGTGCTTTTTATGACCGTCTCGCTTTTTCATCGCCTTTGTGTAAATTTTGCTATCAGACTTGAATAAGTGCAGTGCTAAACCATAGCTTTCATACCATTCACCAAGGTTAAGATGACTACTTTCTAATGAAGCTTTAGCCAAAGCGTCAAAATGCTTTTTCATTTTATTCCCTTCCAATTTGACGACTTAAATAAAGATAAAGGCGATGACTAAAATAATAGCTGCGGCTATAGCCAGTTTGATGTATAGCTCATTTTTTTTAACTCTTGGTTCTTCCACTTCTTCAAGCTTATCCCTCATGGCCTTAAAGTCATCCAAACGTTGTTGATAACGTTTTTCTCTTTGATTATAGATGGACAACAGTTTCAGAAATGATTCTTTGTTTACTTGCTCCACAGCTTAACTCCAAGAATTTGAAATTAAAGACTAAAACTCCAATACACCATGACAAGCTCATGTTGACAGGAGGGGTCAATAGTCTTCTTCTAGTCTATATTAGGCATCGACTTTAGCGAATAAGGAACAATATGCGATAAGAAATGTGATTTAAAACAGCACATTATTGTAAGAAAAATTAATTGAGCTAAATTGAACTCAAATGAAGATGTCATATCAACTTTACCTCATACTTTTTTATAAACCTATTCACCAGATCTCTAATTCAACCTCATTAATCAGTTATGCCTTGAGTCACACTGTCATTTTGAGTTACCTTGTCTTATTCAAAGTCGTGGGTCACAATACGCTCTGTACCTGACTTTAATAGAAATCATTGGCTCCCAAAACGTAATAACCTAGAAATAAGGTTTGATTAGGGATGTCCGATTGAATGGTGAAAAATTTGGACCACACATTAATAGAGCAAGTTGAAGGGATATGCGCATCGCGAGGCGTTAGATTAACACCTCAAAGAAAGCGAGTGTTTGAGCTCATCCTCTCTAATAAAAAAGCCTCCAGTGCTTATGAATTATTAGAGCAGTTGAAAGTCAGTGAACCGCAAGCCAAGCCACCTACAGTATATCGCGCTTTGGATTTCTTGTTGGAGCAAGGTTTCATTCACAGAGTTGAGTCAACCAATAGCTTCATATGCTGCTGCTCTTGCAATGCCAACAAACATTTCTCCCAACTACTGATCTGCGATAAATGTGGCACTGTGATAGAACTGCAGGACGATGCGCTTGTCACCCTACTCGCCAGTAACGCTGAGAAGCATGGCTTTCAATTGACGAATCATGTCATTGAATCGCATGGCATTTGCCAATCTTGCTCCTCCGAGATGAAAGAATAAGATTATAGAAGAACATTATGCGCGCTGAATTTGTAAACCCGTTTTTAGCTTCTTTGATGAACGTATTAAAAACGATGGCTTCTCTAGAATTGAAGCCACAAAAACCGAGAGTTAAGAAAGATGAAATCGCTCGTGGTGATGTATCCGGCCTAATTGGTATGGTGGGTACACAATCTCGTGGCTCTATGTCGATCACCTTTGATGAAGGTCTCGCTCTCGAAATCATGGAAAACATGCTTGGTGAACGACCAAACGGCCTCAACGAAGAAGTGACCGATATGGTGGGTGAAATCACTAACATGGTGACTGGCGGTGCGAAACGTATTCTTGCGGAAAGCGGTTTTGACTTCGATATGGCAACACCAATCGTGGTTTCCGGTAAAGGTCATACGATTCGTCACAAGTGTGATGGGGCAATCATCATCATGCCTTTTTCATCTCAATGGGGTAATGCTTTCATCGAGATCTGTTTCGAATAACAGCTGTTGATTTCTAGCAGTACTGAGTATCAAAGAAGGTTGGCATAATGCCAGCCTTTTTTATTACCTGCGATTTAACCATTGCTTGCTCTACAGATACAAAAACGCCAACCCGAAGGTTGGCGTTTTTTTGGTGCTATCAACTCAATTAAGCTTTAAGCGCTTTAAATGCGTTGATTAGACCGTTAGTTGAGCTGTCGTGAGACGTTACTTGAGCATCGTCAGCAAGCTCTGGAAGAATTTGGTTTGCTAGTTGCTTACCAAGTTCTACACCCCACTGGTCGAAGCTGAAGATGTTCCAGATAACGCCTTGAACGAAGATCTTGTGCTCGTACATCGCGATTAGGTTACCTAAAGAGCGAGGGTTGATTTGCTTAACAAGAATAGAGTTCGTTGGACGGTTACCTTCAAATACTTTGAAAGGTACAAGCTCAGCCACTTCTTCAGCTGTTTTGCCAGCCGCTAGGAATTCAGCTTCCACTGTCTCTTTTGTCTTACCGAAAGCTAGAGCTTCAGTTTGAGCAAAGAAGTTAGACATTAGCTTCTGGTGGTGATCAGATGCTGGGTTGTGGCTGATAGCAGGCGCGATGAAGTCTGATGGGATCAGCTTAGTGCCTTGGTGAATCAGTTGGTAGAAAGCGTGCTGGCCGTTTGTACCAGGTTCACCCCAGATGATAGGACCAGTTTGATACTCTACCGGGTTACCTTCACGGTCTACAAACTTACCGTTTGATTCCATGTTACCTTGCTGGAAGTAAGCCGCAAAACGGTGCATATATTGATCGTAAGGTAGAATTGCTTCTGACTCAGCGCCGTGGAAGTTGTTATACCAAATACCGATAAGCGCAAGGATTACTGGAATGTTGCTTTCAAACTCAGTTGAAGCAAAGTGGTTATCCATCTCGTGAGCACCTTCTAGTAGCTCAACGAAGTTATCGAAGCCAACAGATAGTGAGATAGAAAGACCGATTGCAGACCATAGTGAGTAACGACCACCAACCCAGTCCCAGAATTCGAACATGTTGTCAGTATCAATACCAAACTCAGCTACCGCAGTTGCGTTAGTTGATAGTGCTGCGAAGTGTTTAGCTACGTGTGCGTTGTCACCCGCTTCAGCCAAGAACCAATCACGTGCAGAGTGCGCGTTAGTCATTGTTTCTTGAGTCGTGAATGTTTTAGATGCCACTAAGAATAGCGTTGTTTCTGGGTTAAGAGGCTTAAGTGTCTCAACGATGTGAGTGCCATCTACGTTAGAAACGAAGTGCATGTTTAGGCGAGTTTTGTATGGCGTTAGTGCTTCAGTCACCATGTATGGACCAAGATCCGAACCGCCGATACCGATGTTTACAACATCAGTGATCTCTTTACCTGTGTAACCTTTCCACTCACCAGAAACGATGCGGTGTGTGAACAGTTCCATTTTTGCTAGTACAGCGTTAACTGCTGGCATTACGTCTTTGCCGTCAACCATTACTGGCTTGTCGCTACGGTTACGTAGAGCAGTGTGAAGTACTGAACGACCTTCAGTCTTGTTGATTGCATCACCACCGAACATTGCTTCGATTGCAGACTTAACTTCAGTCTCGTTCGCAAGAGCAAATAGGTGCTGCATAGTTTCAGCATCGATAAGGTTCTTAGAGTAATCCACTAAGATGTCAGAACCGAAACGAGTAGAAAAGCTCTCGAAACGCTTTGCATCTTGAGCAAACAGCTCTTTCATATCCATATCTTGAGCAGACTCAAAATGTGCCGTTAGAGCTTTCCACGCTTGTGTTTGCGTTGGGTTGATATTTTTCAACATGGTATCTATCCCGATGTTACTGTAGGTTTTATTCTAAACGTCACCTGGGTGATGAATAGAACCCCCGATTAGGCGAAAGTTTATATTTTTCTGTGATGACCAAACCGCGTCACCACTGAAAGATTCTTTGTAATTTTTTTTCACGACGTATTATGCCGCATATGAAGAGCTGTACCTTGAGATAAATCAGGATTAGATTTCCTGACAGAAGAATCGGTACAGACTCTAGCTCTAACATAATTAAATGTGAGCGATACCTGATAAATTCAAGTTCAAAAGATAGCGTTAAACCACTTTTTTTCCAAATACATTATAAAGGATGGCGTATGTGGATTCAGAAGACTATACACCTAAATGCACGAAAGCGTGGATTTCATCTCATTACTGATGAAATTGAACAACAGATACACGATATCAATTCTCTATCTGTTGGTTTATTACATCTTTTTATCCAACATACCTCTGCCAGCCTCACGCTAAACGAGAACGCTGATCCTACCGTCCGTACCGATATGGAGTCGCACTTTAATAAGTTTGTCCCAGAGCGAGCGCCCTACTACAGACACACCTATGAAGGTGATGATGACATGCCTGCCCACATTAAAGCATCGACACTTGGCACCAGTGTGACAATACCAATTAGCAATGGTCGTTTAGCTTTAGGAACATGGCAGGGTATTTACTTAGGAGAGCACCGAGATTGTGGTGGAAGCCGAACTGTGATTGCTACGATGCAAGGTGAGTAGACTGCTTGAAAACAAGATCTCCTTAATAAAAACAATATCTTGTTAATAAAAAAGAGTGGTGTGCTTCCACGACCACTCTTATAAAAATAGTATTTGGCCTACTGTAGGCCGAAAGGTTTAGAAGGGCTGGTTTATCATAACCCTAAAGGTCCCTTCATCACCACCTCGCGCCAACTCAGCACGAACAACAATGCCTTCCACTTGGAAACGCACCGCGCCACCTAAGCTCCATTTCATGTCCGAGTGCAGTGTTTTGATGTCGTACTCATCGGCAACGCGCCCTAATTCAGCAAACGCTACCCATTGCCACCAAGGCAAATCGTAGTAGTTTATCAGTGGGATATCGCCAAGTGGTTGCCAGTCAGGAAGTACTCGGTACTCAGCAGAATAATGAACTGCAGAGCGACCGTGATAACGACCTCCGGTATAACCTCGTAAACGATACAAGCCACCCAATCGAGCTTGCTCCGTTTCTGGTGGGCGAGCACAATCTTGCCCAGAGCAGTTATCCCACGTTGGCGTGTCAGCGGTATAGAAATCAAATGCTAAAACTTGTTGATCGAACAGGTCCCCTAGAGGACCTAAAGCGAAGTACTGGCTATTTTGGAAGGTCCACTTAAGCCACAAGTCATCGTTAGACCAACTCTCTGCGCCAGTGGTGAACTCAAGGTTAGTTTGAGAACCTCTGGTCGGGTTGCGTGTGCTATCACGGTTATCCCAATTAAACGCCAAACTAAAGCCTGTTGCCTCCTCGGTATTATTTAAACCTTCCAACTCACGAGCAGTATAAAAAGGCGTAAATAGAATCGAACTGACACCCGATTCGATTGGCGAAGCAAAGCTCACATCTTTGATTGGCTGAAAAGCACCGAGTAAACCGTGTTCTGCAACGTTGCCCCAAGGTAGCAAATACTTAAACTCAAACTGATAGTTTTGCTCTAAGCCATCAGCAATGGTTTTGTCATCGATAGATGAATCATTATCGCCTTGAGAACCAATGTAATACGGGTTGTCGTTGAAGCGCGCTTGATACATCTGAGTGCTAAACAATACGTTCTCAGACAAGGCATAGTTAAAAGCCGATAGAAAACCGACGTAACTGTCTTTGTCTGAATAGAGTGCCATACCAAACAGAGCGGCTTGAGGTTGCCAAACACCCTTTGCGACACCCGCAACCCCAAAGGTGTTACCCATGGTTTCGGTGCTGAAGTAGAAAGGAACAAAGGCTGAATCTTTTTCTTCACTCACAGCGGAAGAAGAAAAGCTGACACCGAGTAATGTCATTGCAGACATTAGCCAGCTTCGAGTCGTTCGCTTGAACATAATTTACTTATCAAGATCCATGATTACTTCACATATTCCATCGCAACACGCGAAGTCAGCTTAGTGACTAACTCGTAAGCGATAGTGCCGATATGTTCAGCCACTTCTTCTGAAGGTAAACCTTTACCCCACAGAGTCGCTTCATCGCCGACTTTATCTGCCGCATCAGGGCCTAGATCAACCGTTAGCATGTCCATTGATACACGTCCTGCGATCGGTACTTTTCGACCGTTAACGAACACTGGAGTACCGTTAGGTGCAGTACGAGGATAACCATCACCGTAACCAATCGCGATAACACCAACCTTGGTATCACGTTCACTGGTCCAGTTTCCGCCATAACCCACACTTTCACCGGCTTTCACATCGCGAACGGCAATTAGGTGTGAGGTCAGGGTCATCACAGGCAAAAATCCAAGCTCTTGCGCTGATTTATCAACAAATGGAGAGACACCGTAAGATATGATTCCCGGACGAACCCAATCAAGGTGGCTGTCTGGCCAAGCGAGTAAACCCGCAGAGGCAGCAAGTGAACGCTCCCCTTCACAACCTTCAGTAAGCGACAAGAAAAGCTCTGTCTGTTCAACGGTGGTTGCTCTATCCAGTTCATCAGCACAACCGAAGTGGCTCATGTAACGTAGAGGTTTGGCAACATTCGCACATTGATGCAAACGCTCAACAAAGTTTTGGTATTGCTCAGGGCGAACACCTAATCGGTGCATACCACTGTCGACTTTTAGCCATACCACAACGGGTGTTTCCAAATCCGCATTCTCTAGCGCGCTTAATTGCTCTTCACAATGCACCACCGTTTGAATGTTATTGGTCACCAAGATTGGCAAATCGCCCGAAGAGTAAAATCCTTCCAGCAACAAAATAGGTTTAACAATGCCACCAGCACGAAGTTGTAACGCTTCTTCAATACGCGCCACACCAAAAGCATCAGAGCTTTTTGAATGCTTGGCTATATGCAGTAAGCCGTGTCCGTAGCCATTGGCTTTCACAACAGACATGACCTTGCACTGAGGAGCCTTCGACTTTATCTGGTTCAGGTTATGTTCGAGCGCGTTTAAGTCAATGCTCGCCGTCGCCGCTTTCATGTAAGTCATTAGCGATTACTCATCATCAAATGCAGGGCCTGCATAGTTATCAAATCGGGAGTGTTGGCCTTGGAACGTAAGACGAACAGAACCGATCGGACCGTTACGTTGCTTACCAAGGATGATCTCAGCAATGCCTTTCAAGGAACTATCTGGGTTATAAACCTCATCACGATAGATGAACATGATCAAATCGGCATCTTGCTCAATCGAACCTGATTCACGCAAATCCGAGTTTACTGGGCGCTTATCAGCACGTTGCTCTAGGGAACGGTTAAGCTGAGAAAGTGCCACAACCGGAACGTTGAGCTCTTTTGCTAACGCTTTCAATGAGCGAGAAATCTCGGCGATTTCAAGAGTACGGTTATCAGATAACGAAGGTACACGCATTAATTGAAGGTAATCTATCATGATCATAGAGATACCATCGTGTTCACGAGCGATACGTCGAGCACGAGAACGCACTTCTGTTGGCGTTAGACCCGAGCTGTCATCGATATACATATTCTTCTTATCCATCAGAATACCCATACTCGACGAGATACGAGCCCAATCTTCATCATCTAGCTGACCAGTACGAATCTTGGTTTGGTCTACGCGAGAAAGTGACGCAAGCATACGCATCATCAGCTGTTCGGCTGGCATCTCTAGCGAGAAGATTAAAACCGGTTTGTCTTGCTTCATCGCCGCGTTTTCACACAAGTTCATCGCAAATGTGGTTTTACCCATCGATGGACGAGCAGCAACAATAATTAAGTCAGAGCCTTGTAGACCTGCTGTTTTCTTGTTGAGGTCGTTGAAGCCAGTATCGACACCTGTCACACCATCTTGCGGCGTTTTGTATAGGATCTCGATACGTTCTAGCGTCTTCTCTAGAATGCTATCAACGTTTTGTGGACCTTCGTTTTCACTTGCACGGCCTTCGGCAATCGCGAAGACTTTACTTTCAGCAAGATCAACCAGCTCTTCCGATGTACGACCTTGAGGGTCATAACCAGAATCAGCAATCTCATTCGCGACACCAATCAGGCTACGAACAAGTGCACGTTGCGCTACGATATCCGCATACGCATTGATGTTTGCGGCACTTGGTGTGTTTTTCGCTAAGTCAGCAAGGTAAGCAAAGCCACCCACTTCTTCAAGTTGCTCACGCAGCTCTAAATGTTCAGAGAGTGTAATAAGATCCAGAGGAGAACTTTCTTCAAGGATATCCTTTACCGCTTCAAAGATCAGACGGTGAGGACGGCTATAAAAGTCTTTGGCCACAACCTTTTCGGCAACTGTATCCCAGCGTTCGTTATCTAATAACAAACCGCCAATAACAGATTGCTCAGCTTCTAATGAATGTGGCGGGACCTTGATGGCGTCCACCTGATCGTTGGCTGATTTCTGACTTTTGGTATCCACTATGACTACACTCAATAACTAATAATGATCGTTCATTATACCCAAGAACATCCGTTTGTAATCCGATCCTATGAGTTTGTTTTATTCTTCAGGAAGAATTTACCTATTGCTGACGGAATTAACCAAGGGTAGCATTACGATCCTGCCATTCACTCACTGTATAACTAGAGGTATGCGTGTCCAAATTATTGGCTCTGAGCACTGGTATTCTAAGCACTGGTCTCCTGAGCGCTCCGATGGCCTTAGCTGATGATGCTAAAGACTCTGTTGATGCAATCCTCGACTCTATAGTAGTTTCAGAACCTACTTCTGAGCCGATCGTCGTTGCACCGACACCTGAAGAAAAAGAGTTGGATATCGCACCGAGTGATACAAGTGATACAGAACTACCGAGCCCGCTAAAAACGGAAGTCGAATTTGGATATCAGTCGCATACTGGTAACTCTGATTCACGAGCGCTTAACGCACGCCTTAACGGTGAGTACACGGCTGGCCGTCATAGAACCAGTGGTGAATGGAAATACTACAACCTCTACAAAGATGGCGAAGAAGATAAAAGGCAATCGACTTACTCAGCTCAGAGTGACTACAAGTTAAGCCCTAAAACCTACCTTTACGGCAGTTTCAAAGGAGTCGACTCGAGATACAGTGCTTACTTTAAGGACTACACAATTTCGAGTGGTCTGGGTTACCAGTTTTCGAATACCGAAGAGTTTGTGTTGGAAGTCGAAGTGGGACCAGGTTTTCGTTACCAAGAACCGAACCTTGATGAGATTGATGATGATGACATCATCTTCCCAGAGATTGTTGAAGAGGCAATTTTCCGTGGCAACGTGAATACGTCATGGCAGGTGTTGAAGAATTTGCAGCTCAAGGCAGACGTGACGCTTGTCTCTGGTCACAGTAACCTAAAGTTTGATACTGAGTTAGAAGCCATCAACGATATTACTGACAATATCGCGCTGAAGATCGCTCACTCTCGCCAGTACCACGATAAAGTGCCTGAAGGCTTAAGCAAACAAGACTCTGTTCTATCGATCAACTTGCTCTTCCAGTTCTAATCTTAGGCCACCTCTAACCTTGAGAACAACTTGTTCAGCAATAACAGCTTATGGATCACCGTAAGCTTTTTACCTACTGTAGCCCTTCCTTGTACTTTCCTATATTCCAGACATAAAAAAACACCAGCCGAAGCTGGTGTTTAAAACTTTCAAAAGAAAGAATTCGTCTTGGTACTGAAATTACTCAGCTGCAACGATAGCGATTTTCGCAGTAGCAAAAACTTCAGAGTGAAGTTGGATGCTTACTTCGAATTCGCCGATGTTACGTAGAGCGCCTTCAGGTAGGCGTACTTCGCTCTTAGCTACTGCAACACCTGCCGCTGTAATAGCGTCAGCGATGTCACGAGTACCGATAGAACCGAATAGTTTACCTTCGTCACCAGCTTTAGAAGCGATTGTAACGCCTTCTAGAGTGTTAACGCTCTCTGCACGAGCTTCAGCAGCAGCTAGTTGCTCAGCAACTTTAGCTTCTAGTTCAGCACGACGAGTTTCGAACATAGCAACGTTGTCTTTAGTTGCCATAACTGCTTTACCCTGTGGGATAAGGAAGTTACGAGCGTAACCAGATTTAACGTTTACTTGGTCGCCAAGGCCACCTAGGTTACCGATCTTATCAAGTAGAATAACTTGCATTATCTTAGTCCTCTTAAACTATTATTAACTATTACCGATTACTGATGCTTGTCAGTGTACGGTAGTAGAGCTAGGTAACGAGAACGCTTGATAGCGCGAGCTAGTTGACGCTGGTACTTAGCGCTTGTACCAGTGATACGGCTAGGTACGATTTTACCAGCTTCAGTGATGTAGTTTTTAAGAGTTGCTACGTCTTTGTAGTCAATCTCTTGTACGCCTTCTGCAGTGAAACGGCAGAATTTACGACGACGGAAGAAACGAGCCATGGGCTATCTCCTGATCTTAAATTTAGTAAAGCGGTCTTTCACAATTATCGAAATAACTATCAATGACCTAAAACAAGTTGAGAATTTTTTAAGGCGTTAAGCCAAAAAAGAATTACTCAGCAGCTGCTTCTGGTTTAGCTTCTGTACGCTCTTCGCGACGAGGAGCACGCTCTGCACGCTCTTCTTTTTGCTTAAGCATAATAGATTGCTCAGTCACAGCGCCTTTAGTGCGCATGATCATGTTACGTAGAACTGCATCGTTGAAACGGAAAGCAGTTTCTAGCTCGTCAATCACTTCTTGACCAGCTTCAACGTTCATAAGAACGTAGTGAGCTTTGTGAAGCTTGTTGATTGGGTAAGCCATTTGACGACGACCCCAGTCTTCTAGACGGTGGATAGTACCGCCAGCTTCAGTGATAGAACCAGTGTAACGCTCGATCATGCCAGCAACTTGCTCGCTTTGATCAGGGTGAACCATGAATACGATTTCGTAATGACGCATTTGGTTGCTCCTTACGGATTATTAGCTTCCACGAGTGGCCCGGTCGTCCAGAGGAAGCAAGGAACTAAAGATAAATGACCGAGTTTTAAGGACGGCAAATGTTATAGAAAGAACCCGGTATTGGCAAGCGCTATTTGGTGAATAATGAAACAGTTTTTCTGTCGCCATCTAGCCATCCGACAAACCGATGGATTTTGCTATAACAGCCTAAAAAGAAACGCCCACCAGCAAGTGGTGAGCGCTAATAAATTCATAGACTTAAAGCAGCGTTAACGCATTACTGAGCTAAACGCTGTCTTACCGCTTCGAACAGGCAAATACCCGACGCCACAGAAACATTTAAGCTCGATACGCTACCTGCCATTGGAATCTTAATCAGATCATCGCAAGTTTCACGAGTTAAACGACGCATACCGTCACCTTCTGCACCCATAACTACCGCAAGAGGACCCGTTAGCTTCGCTTGATAGATATCATGCGTTGCTTCACCTGCCGTACCCACAAACCATACGCCCTGCTCTTGCAGTGCACGCATTGTGCGAGCTAGGTTGGTTACGCGCACGAGAGGAACCGTTTCAGCTGCGCCACATGCAACCTTGCTTACCGTTGCTGTTAACGGCGAAGAGCGATCTTTAGGTACGATAACAGCAGCGACACCTGCGGCATCCGCGTTACGTAGACAAGCGCCTAGGTTATGAGGGTCTGTTACGCCGTCTAGAACTAACAGCAAAGGCTGTTCGTGCTGCGCTAGGATATCGTCTAGGTGAGTTTCATTAAGCTGCTTAGCAGGCTTCACCTTAGCAATAAGACCTTGGTGATTCGCACCTTGTGCTTTTTCATCCAACGGCTTACGACCCATCTGTTGAATCGACACACCAAACTGTTGCAGTTGGTTCAGTAATGGAAGAAGACGCTCGTCTTGGCGACCTTTCAATACATACGCTTCGATAAAACGTGCAGGATCTTTTTCTAGTACGGCTTTCACCGCGTGAATACCGTAAATAAATTCGTTACTCATTGTCTCAACTTACTCTTATTGCTCAGAGATGAATGACATCAATGCCGATGTGTCCACCTCTGTGTTGTTCATTTCGAGAGTATGCGTCTTGTGCCTGATACTCTCGCATTAAAGTCATTTCACACTAAATCAGTAGGCGCTAAACCTGATTAGCAGAGCGCCTTATTAGCCTTAAGATTTATCAGTCTTAAGAGTTATCAGCCTTTGGCTTACGGCTTGCTGCACGCTTTTTCTTAGCGCGAGCTTTAGCAGCACCGGTTTTATTCGCTGGCTTTTTCTTCTTAGCAGGGCCTTCGCTGCTTCCGTCAGGTCGCTTAGTTGGCTCAACCATAGGCTTCGCTGATACACCTGGCTTATTACTCTTCACTGCTGAGCGCTTCTTGCTTTTCGCCTTTTTCATCGCTTCGGCTGCACGCTTCTTGGCTGTTTTGCCTTTGCCACGCGGCTGACGATCAGTGTCTTCTAAGTCAAAGTCGATTTGGCGAGTTTCTAAATTAACCGCAGAAACCTTCACTTTAACCGAATCACCCAAGCGGTAGATATTACCTGAGCTTTCACCCACTAGACGCTGACCAACAGCATCAAATTGGTAGTAATCATTCGCTAGCGCTGAGATGTGTACCAAGCCATCAATGTGCAGTTCAGTTAGACGAACAAAGAAGCCAAAACCAGTCACGTTGGCAATCACACCATCCATCACCTCACCGACATGGTCTTGCATGTATTCACACTTCAACCAGTCGTTTACTTCACGCGTTGCGTCATCAGCACGACGTTCAGTCATTGAACACTGCTCGCCGTAGAAGTCCATATCATCGAAAGTGTAGTGGTAACCACCAGTTGGCGTCCAACGTTCGCTGTTACGACCTTCTTCTTTCGCAATAAGGTACTTAATCGCACGGTGCAATAGCAAATCTGGGTAACGACGAATTGGCGAGGTAAAGTGAGCATAGCGTTTAAGAGCTAAACCAAAGTGACCCGCGTTATCCGCGTTGTATACCGCTTGCTTCATTGAGCGTAGCAGCATAGTTTGGATTAATTCACGATCTTCACGTTCATTAATCTGTTGCATCAGTTGTGCATAGTCTACTGGTGATGGCGACAGACCACCTTCCAGTGTTAAACCTAATTCACTTAAAAAGCTCTTGAAGCCCATTAAGCGCTCTTCGCCCGGAGTTTCGTGAACACGGTACAGCGCAGGCTCTTTCGCTTTTTCTACGTAAGATGCCGATGCGATATTCGCAAGAATCATACATTCTTCGATGATCTTGTGTGCATCGTTACGAATTACTGGCTCAATACGGTCAATCTTACGATCCGCATTGAAGATAAACTTAGTTTCTACCGTTTCAAATTCAATCGCACCACGTTCGTCACGCGTTTTCTTAAGCACCTTATACATCTTATGAAGCTCTTCAAGATGTGGTACTTCAGGTTCGTAACGCTCACGTAATTCTTCATTGCCATCTAAGATCGCGCCTACTTTGTTATAAGTAAGACGAGCATGAGAATTCATTACCGCTTCGTAGTGCTTGTAGCCCGACAGCTTACCTTTGTCTGAGATAGTCATCTCACACACCATACATAAACGGTCTACCTGAGGGTTCAATGAACACAAACCATTTGAAAGCACTTCTGGCAGCATTGGCACGACTTGTGACGGGAAGTATACCGAGTTACCACGGTTAATCGCTTCTTTGTCTAGCGCTGTATCTGGGCGAACGTAGTAACTTACGTCAGCAATCGCTACCCATAGACGCCAGCCGCCGCCTTTCTTCGCTTCACAGTAAACCGCATCATCGAAGTCACGCGCATCTTCACCATCAATGGTAACCAATGGCAGTTTACGCAGGTCTACACGTCCTTCTTTTGCTTCTTCAGGAACATGCTCACCTAGGTTTTCGATTTGCTTATCTACCGCTTCAGGCCACTCTTGTGGGATCTGGTGAGTACGGATCGCAATCTGCGTTTCCATACCCGGCGCCATGTTTTCACCAAGAACTTCGGTTACTTTCCCCATCATGTTACGAGAACGACCACCGCGATCCGTAATTTCAATCACAACCACATTACCCATTCGAGCACCGCCTTTATGCTCAGTAGGGATCTGGATGTCGTGACTAATACGCGAATCATCAGCAACAACGTAAGAATGGCCGTACTCTAGGAAGAAGCGACCAACAAGTGGCGTTTTACGCTCTTCAAGCACACGAACCAAGCGACCTTCACGACGGCCACGCTTACTGTTGTCAGTAGGCTGAACCAATACGTAATCACCGTGCATGATGGTTTTCATCTGATGATGCGGCAGCACGATATCATTGTCTTTACCCACACTGCCGTCTGGGCGAACCCAACCATGACCGTCTTTATGACCAATCACATAGCCTTTGATCAGTTCCATCTTCTCAGGCAATGCGTAGCACTGACGACGAGTAAAGATAAGCTGTCCATCACGCTCCATTGCACGCAAACGACGACGCAGCCCTTCATATTGTTCCTCTCCAGCAAGACCCAAAGCTTCGAATAGATCGTTGCGGTTCATCGGAATATTCGCGTCTGTTAGAAACGAAATAATGAACTCTCGGCTTGGTACTGGGTTATCGTAATTTTTCGACTCTCGGTCGGCAAAAGGATCAACAGTGGTTGTCGCTGTCGTATTTTCTGACGTTGGTGTGTTTTTTGACATAGGCGGGCCTGCTTAAGCAAGGAAGGTATATACCCCTAGTATATCTGATGCTAGGGGTAAGCTACAGATATGCTTTAGAAAACACTCAAATAACCTCAGATTGATACATATCTTCACTTTGTGAAACATCGCTTCATAGACGTGGATTATCATCAAAATTTCAAGCAAGCGATAAAACAAACGTTTGCGCCATGAATGAAATACACTATTATCCACGCACTTTACCAACTCCTGTTCTGGGTATGATATGAAACTAAAACGCACTTTATTGGCTTCAGCTATGGCGAGCCTAGCGCTGTTCCCATTCGCAAGTTCGGCAATGGAAAAGGCTGACCTGATGATTACCGATGCGATGGTTCTAACCATGAACCAAGACAAAACGGTTTATGAAAGCGGTACTGTTGTCGTCAAAGACAACAAAATCATTGCGGTTGGAGATGCTTCACTAGAGAAGCAGTACCAAGCTAAGCAAGTGTTAGACGTGGATGGCGATATCGTTATGCCAGGTCTCATCAATACCCATACTCATGTATCAATGACAGTTTTCCGTTCGTTAGCCGATGATGTGCCAGATCGCCTGCACCGTTACATCTTTCCGCTAGAGAAGAAGCTAGTATCGCGAGACATGGTACGCATTGGTGCGAACCTAGGTAACGTTGAAATGGTGAAAGGCGGTGTGACCACTTACGCCGACATGTACTACTTCGAAGATGAAGTCGCAAAAACCGTCGATAAGATCGGTATGCGTGCCATCCTAGGTGAAACGGTGATTAAGTTCCCTGTAGCCGATGCGGCCAACGCCGAAGAAGGCATTAAGTACGCGTTGAACTTCATTGAAGAATACAAAGATCACCCGCGAATCACACCAGCGTTTGCACCGCATGCGCCTTACACCAACACCACAGAGATCCTTCAGAAAATATCTAAACTATCCCTAGAATTAGATGTTCCAGTAATGATTCACCTTGCAGAATCACACCGTGAAGAAGAGAAAATCGCAGAGCGTTCTGATGGATTGTCCCCGGTTCAATACATGGACAGCATTGGCGCACTCAACAAGAACTTGGTGGGTGCACACATGATCCTCGTTGACGAACATGATATCGAACTGGTGAAGAAATCGGATATGGGTGTAGCTCATAACATGAGTGCTAACATCAAGTCAGCAAAAGGCGTATCTCCTGCACTTAAGATGTATGACGAAAATGTTCGTATTGGTTTAGGTACCGATGGCCCAATGTCTGGTAACACACTGAGCACCATTGATGAATTCAACCAAGTCGCTAAAGTTCACAAGCTGGTTAATAAAGATCGTGCCGCAATGCCGCCGATCAAGGTGATCGACATGGCAACAATGGGCGCAGCAAAAGCGCTACACATGGAAGATAAGATCGGTTCTCTTGAAGCCGGTAAACTCGCCGACATCATAGTGATCGATACGAAAGCGCCAAACATGGTTCCGGTCTACAACCCATACTCTGCATTAGTTTACTCAGCTAACTCGGGTAACGTTCGCCACACCATCGTTGACGGTAAGATCATCATGCAAGACCGCGACATGCTAACGGTCGATGAAGATAAGATTCGCCAAGAAGCACTCGATTTCACCAAAGTCGTTCGTAAGACGGTGATTGAATCTGGTGAAGTTGTTCAATAACGCCACCGAGTGAGATAAACGGTTTACCGTTAAGATCAAAAAAGGCCTCATAGGTATTTACCTACGAGGCCTTTTTAATACGGTATCTTTCTATATCAAGATAGATGGTTAACGAGTGCAGTCGTTCACCATCTAACCTTAATTAATATTCGTAATTACCAGAACACGTCTCGACGTTTTGCTCGAGCGATAATATTGTCCGGCATTCTCTGTTCCAGACCGCTACGAAGCACGGTGATGCGTTTGTGTTGCCTGTCATCCGCAGTCACCGAGTTGTATAACCAGCGGTAAGCATCTTCATAATCTAACGGGCTACCGTAATCACGCAGCAAGAGTTCCGCTAAGTGAATGCTTGCACTGAGATTACCCATAGAGGCCGCTTCACGTAAATACGGAATCGCGCGCTCTTTGTCTTGTTGAACCAAGGTTCCACGAGAATAATAACGACCTAGCTGCTCTAGTGCAGCCGGTAAACCTTGATGCGCCGCGTTTTCCATATAGTAAATGCCAAGCTCGACATCTTGTGGAACACACACGCCCCAAGCCAACATATCACCGTATAAAAACTCATAAGAAGGCAAGCTAATACGCGTTGCACGAGCAACGATATCTTCAACTAACTGGCACTTATCAGCTTTCACTCGCTCTAGGTGTTGATTATTCTCGATTAAATTAATCAGTTCAGCTTCTGTATATATTGGAACGGGCTCTCCCACGTCAGTCAAATTTGCATGACTCAAGGGTGAGCTCAGCGCCATTATCAATGAAGCTGCTACAATTCGTAGCTTCATACCTGCACTCTATTATCTGTCGCTAAAGTTATCTATTGAGGGCCGCAGAGGATTTCTACACGCACAAAACAGGGTGAACTTCACTTTCCATGATATCTGTATCGGCAATAACCCCGACGGCTTTAGACAAAACTTGCCGCTAATGGGCAATATTTTGCCTGATGACGCTTAAAAGATCACCATCAAAGAGTGAGCGGTTAAATTGCAGGTATTAAAAAGCCGACTTAATAAAGTCGGCTTTTAGAAAACTATTTTATTATCAAAGCACTGTTCGTGCCTGGTAATCACTCAGCAGGCATTATGCGCCGTATGGGTGAACCTTGATGATAGTTTCGTTACGATCTGGGCCAGTTGATACGATATCAATTGGAACGCCAGTTAGGTCTTCGATACGCTTGATGTAATCTAGAGCAGCTTGTGGAAGCGCGTCGATAGATTTAGCACCAAATGTGTTTTCAGACCAACCAGGCATTGTTTCGTAGATTGGCGTCGCTTCTTCGAATGACTCAGCAGCCATTGGAGAAACTTCTAGGATAGAACCATCTTTCATCTTGTAACCAGTACAGATTTTTAGTTCTTCTAGGCCATCTAGAACGTCTAGTTTAGTTAGACACATACCAGATAGAGAGTTGATTTGGATTGCACGACGCATAGCAACAGCATCGAACCAACCAGTACGACGTAGACGACCAGTTGTTGCGCCAAACTCGTGACCAACATCGCCTAGGTGTTTACCAACTGGGTCTTGCTTCTCAAGGCCATCGTATAGCTCAGTAGGGAATGGACCTGAACCAACACGAGTACAGTAAGCCTTAGTAATACCAAGGATGTAACCGATGTGACGAGGACCGAAACCAGAACCTGCAGCAACACCACCAGCAGTCGTGTTAGAAGACGTTACGTATGGGTAAGTACCGTGGTCGATATCTAGTAGCGTACCTTGAGCACCTTCGAACATGATCTTGTCGCCGCGCTTACGTGCTGCGTCTAGTTCGTCAGTTACGTCGATAACCATCGCAGTTAACATATCTGCGTAGCTCATCGCTTGCTCAAGAACTTCTTCGTAGCTTACTGTTTCAGCTTTGTAGAAGTGCTCTAGTTGGAAGTTGTGGAATTCCATCACTTCTTTTAGCTTCTCAGCAAATGCTTCTTTATCGAAAAGGTCACCAACGCGTAGACCGCGACGAGCAACTTTATCTTCATAAGCAGGACCGATACCACGACCCGTTGTACCGATAGCTTTAGCGCCACGAGCGATTTCACGCGCGTTGTCGATTGCAATGTGGTACGGAAGAATTAGAGGACAAGCTTCAGAGATGAAAAGACGTTCACGTACTGGAATACCGCGATCTTCAAGAGGCTTCATTTCTTTTAGAAGTGCGTCAGGCGATAATACTACACCGTTACCAATAACACATTTAACGTTATTACGTAGGATGCCTGATGGAATTAAGTGAAGAACGGTTTTTTCACCGTCAATTACAAGTGTGTGACCTGCATTGTGACCGCCTTGGTAGCGAACCACGTATTTTGCATCTTCAGTTAAAAGGTCAACGATTTTACCTTTACCTTCATCACCCCATTGGGTGCCTAGAACGACTACGTTATTTCCCATCTTTCCAATTTCTGTTGCTAATTAAAAATGGATTCTAGCACTGAATCACACTTCTTGCAGTCACTTTTTGTTCATAAACGTTAACGCTGTACAAAAATAAACCAGCCATAACTGGGGCAGATGTGTAAAGATACTGATATCATTGCTTTTTTACAGACAAAAGGCAGAACCATGTCTCAATCAATTTGGCTCGCTATTGGGCTCGTACTTATTGTGGAAGGGCTCGGCCCCTTGATTGCACCCAATGGCTGGAGAAACATGGTCGCGCAACTGAGCGAGCAACCAGACACGCAACTGCGCCGCATTGGAGGCTGTCTTGTGGTGGCTGGAGCGGTTATCGCTTTCATGACCTACCGCTAGGTTTCTATAAGTAGAACGCTGTTAAGCGCCTTCCCTCGCGCCCCAATAGTGAATCCACAAACATGTCTCCTCCTGAAAGAAGTCATAGAAAACAAAAAGGCTCCCACAATGGGAGCCTTTTAAGTTTTAACGTATTTTGCTTATTAAGCTAAGCATTCGCTAACGCATCAGCTTATTTTGCTGGAGCGCCGCTTGCTTGATTCATGTATTGGAAGAAGTCAGTCTTCGGATCCAGTACTAGAATGTCGCTCTTATCGCTAAATGATGTCTCATAAGCTTGCAATGAACGCATGAAGCCGTAGAACTCAGGATCTTTGCTGAACGCATCAGAGTAGATCTTCGCTGCTTCTGCATCCGCATCACCACGAGTGATTCGAGCTGTACGGTCAGCTTCAGCAAGAACTGTTGCCACTTCTAGCTCAGCTTGAGCACGGATAACTTCCGCTTTCTCACGACCTTGAGAACGGTGTCTACGAGCAACCGATTCACGTTCTGCACGCATACGGCGGTAGATAGATTCACTGATTTCGTCAGGAAGGTTAATCTTCTTCATACGAAAATCAACAACTTCAACACCTAAATCAGCCATCGCACTTTCTGCCGTTCCAGACAAAACGTTTTCCATGATCTTATCGCGTTCGCCATCAACTTCTAGTGCTTCTGCAGCCGCTACCGTTGTGACGACTTCGCTATCAGCAGAGTCTGGCAGGATGTCCTTGTTGCGAGGGCCTGACACGATCTGCTTAATTTCACGAGAACCAATTTCAGAACGAAGAACATCTGTCACTTTACGCTCAAGAAGTGCTTCTGCCGTCATGATATTACCGCCACCGGTACTCAGATAGAAACGTCCAAAATCAGCAATACGCCATTTTGCGTAAGTATCAATTAGAACGTCTTTTTTCTCTGATGTTACGAAACGGTCAGAACGGCCATCCATCGTTTGAATACGAGCATCAAGTACTTTTACGCGATCAAACATCGGTAGTTTAAAGTGCAGACCTGGTTCATAGATTCGTGATACGCCGTTGTCATCGAGAACTCGACCAAAACGAATTACCATGCCACGCTCACCTTCTTGAATCACAAACACTGACATCAATAGAAGGGCAATCGTCACAACTAATACAGGGATCATTAATTTACGCATTATTAGTATCTCCCTTGGCGTGAACTGTCTGAACGAGTTTGAGTGCTAGGCTTTGGATCCGCTTGAGTTTCTAACTCAATTTGATCGTAAGTTGATGATGCTTTTGCAGGGCGAGAGCCCGACTGAGAACCACCTTGTGCGCCTAGCTTATCAATTGGTAGGTATAGCAAGTTACCGCTTGATTCAGAATCAATCAGGACTTTCGATGTGCTTGAGTACACTTTTTCCATTGTATCTAGGTACATACGGTTACGTGTTACTTCAGGAGCAGCTTGGTATTCAGGTAGCAGTTTCTCGAATTGAGCAACTTGACCTAGAGCACCATTAACTGTGCGCTCTGAGTAACCCACCGCTTCTTTCTTCAAACGCTCAGCACGACCTGTTGCTTTTGGAAGAATGTCATTTCGGTAAGCTTCAGCTTCACGTTCAAAACGCTCTTCATCCTCACGAGCCGCGATAGCATCATCAAATGCATCTTTCACTTGCTCAGGTGGACGTGCTGACTGGAAGTTCACATCAACAATCAGAATACCCATATCGTAGCTATCAATAATACGGTTCAACGTTTCTTGAGTGCTTTGACGAATCTGCTGACGACCACTTGTCAGGATACTATCCATTAGTGAGTCACCAATTACCGCACGAAGCGCGGAATCGGTTGCTTGACGTAAACTGTCGTCTGCATTCGTTACACGATACAAGTACTTGTATGGGTCAGAAACACGGTATTGAACACCCATTTCAACGGTCACAACGTTTTCATCTTTCGTTAGCATCGTGCCAGCAGCACGTAGAGAACGAATCGCTTGAACGTTTACTAGTTGCTCATCACTGATTTCATCGATGAAGCGTGGGTGCCAGTTAAGACCAGGTTCTTCGATACGGTCGAACTGACCCAGTCGAAGTACTACTGCTCTTTCTGCTTCGCCAACGGTGTAGAAACCAGCGAAGAACCAGATAGCAATAGCAATAACGGCAATGACACCAAAGCCAATTGCACCGCCACCACCAATAGATGGCCCGTTACCGTTGCCACCCTTTTTACCAAACTTGCCACCTAACTTTTGACTTAGTTTATTAAACACTTCGTCTAGATCTGGCGGTCCTTGATCTCGGCCGCCGCGATTATTTTTATTACCCCAAGGGTCATTATCGCGGCCGTTATTATCGCCGTTGTTGTTATTTCCAGGCTCATTCCACGCCATTAGAAAGCTCCATCATTTGATATGACGTTATACTGTAGCAGTCTCTTTGGTAACGATAAAGTCACCTAAGAGCGCCCCTTCTCTTTTTTCAAGTTTAGACCAATCTATTTGTTGCATTCGGATATCTATCAACAAGTTACCATTTTCATCATACTCTTCCTGTTGAATACATTTCATCTCGAAGAATAAGCTGCGAATACGGCCCTGATGTTGATGTGGAATACACAACCGGAATTGAACCATCTGGCTAGCTAAACGCTCAGTTAAAGCTTCAAACAGCAGTTCAATACCTTCTCCTTCCATTGCAGAAACCCAAACAGCGCGAGGTGCGCCCTCTTCGTCTCTTTCAATTCGAGGTTTTTGGTCTTCCATGCAGTCAATTTTGTTCATGACTACAAGGGTTGGCACTTCATGAGCATCGATTTCTTCTAATACTTCATGAACAGCCTGAATGTTCTCACGAAAACGGTCATCACTGGCATCAACAACATGTAACAAAATGTCAGCTTCCTGCGTCTCTTGTAATGTTGCCTTGAACGCAGCGACCAAGTCGTGTGGTAGATGACGGATAAAACCTACGGTATCTGCGAGAATTGCAGGCCCGACATCTGCCAAATCAATCTTACGTAGTGTTGGGTCTAGGGTTGCAAACAGTTGGTCTGCCGCATAAACACCAGCACTTGTGATGCGATTGAAAAGTGTTGATTTCCCTGCGTTGGTATAACCAACCAAAGAAATTGTTGGGATTTCAGCTCGATTACGAGCACGTCGTCCTTGTTCACGCTGTTTAGCAACTTTCGCTAAACGACGTAGTATTGCCTTTATACGGTCACGCAACAAACGTCGATCGGTTTCCAGTTGAGTTTCACCTGGACCACGAAGACCAATACCACCTTTCTGCCTTTCAAGGTGAGTCCAACCACGAATCAATCGGGTAGAGATATGACGAAGCTGAGCGAGCTCAACTTGTAGCTTACCTTCATGAGTTCGCGCACGTTGTGCAAAAATATCTAAGATCAAACCCGTGCGATCAATCACACGACATTTACACAATTGCTCGAGGTTGCGCTCTTGGGCAGGAGAGAGGGAGTGGTTAAAAATCACAATTTCAGCACCGGTCAGCTGAACAGCTTGTGCGATTTCTAGGGCTTTACCTTCTCCAACGTAGTATTTAGGGAGTGGGGATTGTCGGCTACCAGTAATCACTTGTAGCGTTTCTACCCCCGCTGAGGAGACCAGCATTTCACATTCGCTTAGATCTTCCCATTCTCCCTCTTGCGTGAAGTTGATATGAACAAGTACGGCTCGCTCGCCGGATTCATAACGGTCAAACAAGCAACCAACTCCTTATTACAGCGCAAGCTGTACAAATTGAACGATTAATCTTCAGTCTTCTCTGGACGATCAGATGGCGTGCGTTGCTCGCCGCTGTGGTGACTAACTGCGCGAGCAGGTACCACAGTAGAAATCGCATGCTTGTAAACCATTTGGTTTACTGTGTTCTTCAATAAGATCACGAATTGATCGAAAGACTCGATCTGACCTTGCAGCTTAATGCCGTTAACAAGATAGATAGAGACTGGAATGCGCTCACGACGGAGTGCATTTAGGAATGGGTCTTGTAGCGATTGCCCCTTAGCCATTTTATTTTCCTTATTTGTATTTTGTTGTAATTATTTAGCTAGTGGTGCACAAAAAGGTGCGGCCTTTGCATCTGAGCTAAATGAATAAAAAAACTCCGTTGTTATTGAAAGGCTGTGATTTTTAAAAGCCTCAATAACGGATCCTTTCCAGAGTATATTCACGCAAAAGCGATCACATTATACACAGCAATACTAATCAGATGCTATTGCATCTGAAAGAGTTTCTAACGCTTGATCAATGTTTTCGCTATCTAACCAAGTTAAATCATCCCAACTGCGCAACCAGGTGATTTGTCGCTTGGCCAACTGACGGGTTGCACAGACACCACGGAAAACCGCTTCGTCTAAATCACAATTACCGTCTAAATAATCCCACATCTGCCTATAACCAACGCATCGGATCGATGGCAGTTCAGGGTGAAGATCTTCTCTGGCGTACAACGCCTTCATTTCATCTTCAAACCCAGCTTCTATCATCTTCTCGAAACGCAGCTCAATGCGGCGATGGAGTTCAGTCCTTTCCTTGGGAGCTATTGCAAATTGTTTTACACGAAATGGCAGGCTATCGCCTTTCGTTTGAGTTAGCTCTGTTAATGTTTTACCCGAAATTCGGTAAACTTCCAATGCCCTTGAAAGCCTTTGTGGATCATTTGGGTGTATTCTTTCAGCGGATACGGGATCTATCTCTCTTAATTGATCGTGCAATGCCTGCCAACCTTGTTCGATAGATTCCGCTTCAATCTGCTTACGAATCTCTTGATCCGCGGCTGGTAATGGCGATAAACCTTCCAACAATGCTTTGTAGTACAGCATTGTGCCACCAACAAGTAACGGGATTTTGCCTTCCGCTACAATCTTATTCATTTCATTGATCGCATCACGACGAAAATCTGCCGCAGAATACGCTTCGCTTGGATCCAAAATATCAATCAAGCGATGAGGCGCGAGCTCAAGCTCTTCCGCATCCGGTTTAGCGGTACCAACATCCATGTCTTTGTAGATCAATGCCGAATCGACGCTGATGATCTCTACAGGGTATTTCTGACGTAAGCGGATAGCTAAATCTGTTTTTCCTGACGCCGTTGGGCCCATTAAAAACAACGCTAAAGGTAATTTTTCAGTCATGATATTTTGTATTTGCTTCTCTGTTTTAGCGCTTTTTAGCAAAGGGCTTTGTGTCGCGACGTATTCAGCTAAAAAGACAAAGGTCGTCGCGAAAAAATTAAACCGTAAACGCGGCTATAGTCGCTGAAAAGTCGATAGGATTAACAAACTCTGGATCATCTAATGGAAGTAGACCATGCCAAAGTTGTTCTAGTTCCCCAACTAGTTGAACCGCTTCAGATAAAGTGTAGTCGCTTTTTACTTGTGCGGTTTGAATCCCGATCCAGTTAACCAAAGCTGACAACATGTCATTAGGTTGCTTCACTGCACCCTGGGCATTTATTGAAGCCGCGTAAGATAACAGATCTGGGATCAAAATTTGTAAGTTTTGCTGCCTTAAAGGAGAAGGCACGCCCATCACCATTACCGCCTCGCTGTTTCGCGCCTTAAGCTCAATCCCCAGTAATGCCAGAGTTTGACTCAGCGCCTTAGCAACTTCGACAAGTTCACTACCCAGCTTAATCGATAAAGGCACCAATAACGGTTGGCTTTTTAACGCGCCACCTCGAGTATCAAGCTGACCAACAACACGTAATAATTCAGCCTTAGCTAAGGAAACCAAAACACAGCCATTCTTGTTGCCCATCACGAGATATTGACGTTCAACAACCGAGACCGCTTTCCCCAAATCCGTCACTGCTGCTCTTGGCTTTAAATGAACAGGATTCTGTTGAGCAGGCTTAGCTTCTTTATTTTCTTTATTTTCTAAGTTGTCTCTGGTTTCTACTGGTGCCACATGCTCTTGAGAAGATGAAGGCTGTACAACTTGATCATCAAAATCAGGCGTTTTCAAAAGCTCTTTATAGGCTTTCACTTCTCGCTTAGAGGGCGCGGGTTCACCATGATGTTGGTGTGGCTCTTTCTCTTTTTTAGGTTCAGGTCGAGACTCTATCCACTCTTGGCGAGAGGAACCGGTAAAACTGCTGTCACTAGTAGCCGAGCTTCGGCCAGCAGATGAACTTGAGCTGGTTGATGAGCTTGGGCTAATTGATGAAACATAATGTCGCCCACCATCATTAACGCTGTGTTGAGGCTTATCAAAAGCGTGCTCTGATTCTGCTTTTCTCGGGTAGGCAGGCGTTTGCTCAATAGCGTGTCGCACCCTATCCGAAACTTGGGTTTGATCCGAACTGCTAGGCATTACGCTTTCTGGCTCAGCGAAACTTGCAACACCATCAACTGCAGAGCTCGTACTATCTTGCTGATGATGAATCACTTCTGACTGATGAAAAGCCGACTGATTGATTGGTGCAGCATCGATCTGCTTGCTCTGCGCTAAACCATCGCTCAATGCTTGGTAAATAAAGTCATGCACAAGGCGCGCTTGATGAAAACGCACTTCATGTTTTGCAGGGTGGACATTCACGTCCACCTGATGTGGGTCGAGTTCAATGAACAACACATACGTCGCGAATTGGTCTGGACGCAGGCTGGTTTCGTAGCTTTGACGAATCGCATGATTGATCAGCTTGTCACGCATCATACGACCATTCACATAGCAGTATTGCAGGTCGCTTTGCTGTCTGGCTCCTTCTGGCGTGGTGATCCAGCCATGAAGTTTTAGGCCTTGATGCTCAAGTTCGATCTTAAGCATATGACGAACAAAAGGATTGCCACATACCGCAGCGATGCGCTTTTCTGCTTGAACTTGTGTTTTTGCAGCGCGGTACTGACGAATCATCTTGCCGTTATGACGAAGGTTGATCGTCACATCAAAGCGACTTAATGCAATACGCTTGAGCAACTCATCAATATGGGTGAATTCAGTCTTCTCGGTGCGTAAGAATTTGCGGCGCGCTGGTGTATTGAAGAACAGATCCAACACCTCAACCGAAGTACCAATTGGGTGTGCTGCTGGCTGCAGTTTTACCTGCATATCACGACCTTCACTGTGTGCTGCCCAAGCTTGATCTTGAGTGGCAGGGCGTGAAGTCATGGTCAAGCGCGCAACCGAGCTAATACTCGCCAGCGCTTCACCACGGAAACCGAGGCTGACGATCGCCTCTAGGTCATCAAGAGTGTGGATTTTGGAGGTAGCATGACGACTCAGTGCCAAGGCAAGCTCATCTTTTACGATGCCTTTACCATTGTCACGAACGCGGATCATCTTGGCGCCACCTTTCTCGATATCAATATCGATACGTGTCGCACCAGAATCCAAACTGTTCTCAACCAACTCTTTTACAACAGAAGCGGGTCTTTCTACCACTTCACCCGCTGCGATTTGGTTAGCTAACCGAGCTGGCAGTATTTTGATCGTCATATTTATAGCTACCTTACTGCCATTGATGGAAACGCTGCTACGTTTGCACTAGTTCTTATTTTTTATCATTGATATACCTGAAGCTGTTTAGCATTCCCAAGACTACTTGTGAGGAATAATCAACACTTGGCCGATAGCTAGACTGTCAGATCTTAGCTTATTCGCTTGGCGAATGCTGTTGACGCTCACGCCGTATTTCGAAGCTATCTTGCCAAGGTAATCACCTCTTGCAACTTTGTGTTTGCGCAGAGGAACATCTTTAACTTCAACCGTAATACGTAACTTTTGGCCTACTCTCACCGTCTCTGATTTCAAACGGTTCTCACGTTTAATATCAGCCACCGACACTTTATAGCGGCTGGCGATCTTACCTAGGTACTCTCCAGACTTAACCGTGTGAGTGATGGTCTTCGTTTTAACCGCACTGCTTGATGATGAAGTTGAAGCACTGCCTGGAATCTTAAGTACTTGGCCAATTGCTAGGCTGCTCGATTTCAGATTGTTGAACTTCATCAACGTCTGTGTCGACGTACCATACTTGCTCGCAATCACAGACAAAGACTCACCACGAGAGACTTTATGTTGGCTCACGCTGCCCGTTGATGACGTTGCGTTAGACAAGATAATCCCTTCAGGCGGGTTAGCCTTCAAATACTTAACCACCGCTTTAGTCACTGCTCGTGCCAATTTATCTTGGTGCGAACGTTGGAAAAGAAGCTTCTCTTCCGTCGGATTCGAAATAAAACCTGTCTCTACCAGTACTGATGGGATCTGTGGTGAACGTAATACTGCTAAGCTGGTGTTAATCGGCTTGCTATTGTGCAGTTTCGCAACCTTACCCATTTCAGACAGAATTGCCGTTGCCAGTTTGTAGCCCTCTTTTTGAGAGTGGCTAAACTGCAAATCAAGCAGGGTTTGGTTTACGTTCTTATCATCAATATTGCTTGTGAACGCTGCACCGCTACCACCAAGCAATTCAGACTGTTTCTCTTTATTCTCAATCCAACGAGAGATCTCTGTATTTGCGCGTCGAGTGTTCAATACAAACACTGAACCACCTCTTGGTTGAGGCGTCGTAAAGGCGTCGGCGTGAATAGAGATCAACAGGTGAGCTTCATTCTCTCGAGCAATCGCAACACGTCGATTCAGGTTCACAAAGTAATCAGCATTACGAGTCATACGAGTTTTGATCCCCGGGACCGCATTCAGTTGAGCTGCTAACTTCTTAGAAATACTCAGAGTCGCGTCTTTTTCGTATTTACGCGTAGGACCAATCGAACCTGGGTCTTCACCACCGTGGCCAGGATCAATCACAATTAGAATATCTTTCTGGCGCTTAACCTGATTAATGTTCTTACTTACCGTTGGCTTACTCGGTGTCGATGTCGCTTTACTTGCCGCACCATGAGGTAAGTCGATCACCAAACGGTGTCCATACTGACCACCTGGGGTCGGGCTCAGTTTGAATAATTCTGCTTTAGACGACTTCTTTAACTCAAAAACCAAGCGATAGGTGTTTTTGTCTGGCGGTGAGCTCTTACGAATCTTAGATAGAACAGGGCTGTCTTTCACCTCGACCGGTAACTTAGTCGCAAGACTGGTATTTTTTAAATCAACCACTAAGCGACTCGGGCTACTCAGGGTGAAATAGCTAAAGTCCGCTTCTGATTTTAAGTCGATAACCACACGAGTTTCTTCTGGAGAAGGCCAAACCCTTAAACTTTTCAGTGAGTTTGCAGAAACAAGTGAAGAAAACAGTATAGAAAAAACAGCAGCCATCATGGCCACTGTTGAAATAAGGCGTTTAGAAATCAACATAACTCCAACTGACTAAGTAAGCGCTGTCCGTATTCACTATTAGCGGTTAAAGAAACAATACGGTGATCGTCTTGGTAACGAATATCAATATCCAAATCGGCTTCTGGTAGCATCCCATAACCTTTCTCAGGCCATTCAACCAAACAGATAGCATCCGGAGTAAAGTAGTCACGAATTCCCATAAACTCTAACTCTTCAGGATCGGCTAGGCGATAAAGGTCAAAGTGGTACACCTGCCAATCTGCAAGTTGATAAGGTTCAACTAGAGTATACGTTGGGCTCTTTACATTTCCTTGATGGCCAAGCGCTTTTACAAAGCCACGACTAAAGGTCGTTTTGCCTGCGCCAAGATCACCATGCAGATAAATAGTCGTCTGCTGTGAGCAAAGATTAGAAAGCTCCGTTCCTAATTGAATCGTTGCTTGTTCATCTTTCAAAGTAAATTGTTTCGTGCTCATGAATACGTTCTCTAAAAATCGATCGTTGACTATATAAAAATCAAAAGAACAAGAATAGTAAACCGTGATGCTTTTGGGAGACAAGCACTCAAGTGTAAGTTCTATGAAAAATACTGCTCAAAACGCGTCTGTTCTGGTCAACACCACTAAGATCCGTTAAGATCCGCCCCCATTTTTGCCGAACCTAATTTTAATTAGCCTTATCTCTAATTGTAAAACAGAGAAAATAAGAAATAAGCCATGAATCTAGACCATCTTGCTGAAAAAATTAAAATCTGGGGAAAAGAGCTGGGCTTTCAAAAAGTTGGCATCTGCGATGTTGATTTAAGTGAACACGAAGCCCCTCTTCAAGCATGGCTAGATGCTGGCAACCACGGCGAAATGGATTGGATGGCTCGACATGGGATGATGCGTGCACGTCCTGATGAACTTCACCCAGGCACAATTCGAGTGATCAGCGCTCGAATGAACTACCTACCACCAGAAGCTCAGTTCGCCTCTAACCTAAGCGATACCACTCAAGGCTACATCAGCCGCTATTCTTTAGGCCGCGACTATCACAAATTGTTCCGTAACCAGTTGAAAAAGCTAGGACAAAGAATTGAAAAAGAGGTCGAGGGTTTAGACTCACGCCCTTTCGTCGATTCAGCGCCCATTTTGGAAAGACCACTCGCTCAAAAAGCAGGGTTGGGCTGGACAGGTAAACACTCATTAATTCTTGATAAAGACGCTGGCTCTTGGTTCTTTCTAGGGGAGCTGTTAGTTAACATCCCTCTTCCCACGGATGAACCCAGTGTTGATGAGTGCGGCAAATGCACCGCATGTATCACTTCTTGCCCAACGGGTGCCATTATTGCTGATGGCGTGGTTGATGCGCGCAAATGTATTTCGTACTTAACCATTGAATATGATGGTGTGATCCCTGAAGAGTATAGAGATGCCATTGGTAACCGTATCTACGGTTGCGATGATTGTCAGTTAGTTTGCCCGTGGAATCGTCATGCCGAACTCACAGAGCAAACAGACTTTCACCGCAGAGAAGATTTCCAAGAAGCCGATCTGGTTTCACTTTCAAGTTGGGACGAAGCAACCTTCCTAAAGAAAATGGAAGGCTCAGCAATCAGACGTATCGGCCACACCCAGTGGTTACGCAATATCTTTGTTGCGATGGGCAATGCACCATTTCAACAACGCATTATTGAAACCCTGGAGTCTCATCAAGGCAAAAACGAAATGCTTGATGTGCATATTGAGTGGGCTTTGAATAAACAACTACAGCAGTTACCCAACGCTAGCAGTGTGCAAGAAGATAGCTCTACGCAGAAAAATAGCTGTGTGCAAAAAAGTAACAGCAAAATCTCCACCAAAAAGCACAGACTGATACGTATAGTAGAGAAAGGACTACCAAGAGACGCCTAGCCCTTTTGGTATCAACGATTGACAGCGACACCCACATCGATAGTCCAATATTTAAGATAACTCGTTGCACATAATTTTAGAACAATGTTTGACCTTGTTCTCAATTCTAACAATGTGGAAAAAATTCAGAACTCTCGTAAACTTCCGACACCCGAGCAAAGTTAAACACAGTACCGATAAATGATTAAGATCAAAAAACAACAAGTTAACGATCTTTTATTAAATCCAAGATAGGCATCCAACTTGATAAAAAACAACAAGTTACGATCGCTGCAATTCATCTAATATATTGAAAACAAGAAAGATCTTTTAGGGATAGGTAAAGAATTAAGCCTGAAACAACTTTATCAACCAAGTTATCCACACCTAACATTTTGTGGATAAGTCTGTTTATAGATGTGAAAAACCTCAAGTGTCTGCTTCAGAGACCTGATATTTACTAGCATTCCAGTTGCTAAGAAAAATTTAAGACAAAAAAATATCCACCATGATGGAGGATTGTTTGCTTTTTTGGGGGGATGATGCTTCGCAGCATTAAAGAAAGAGCGTGACCTTTGTGGTCGCCTTTAAACACAGAGGTTTAAAGTACTTATTAGCTTTTTTAGAAGAAAGCTGGAGCGATACATCGGGTTCGAACCGATGACCTCAACCTTGGCAAGGTTGCGCTC